>PCXB01000068.1:0-29622 GCA_002787535.1 Deltaproteobacteria bacterium CG11_big_fil_rev_8_21_14_0_20_45_16 | reverse complement strand
GCCCTGCAAATTAGGGATGGCCCTAAAATCACCACCCATCGCATCCAAGGCGACTTTGATATCCATCAGATAATTCTTAGATTTCTTCTACGTTAACGACGCGCTTGCCTTTATACATTCCGGTCGTCGGGCAAACCCGATGGGGCATGACGAAAAGGCCGCTTTTCTTGTCAACAGAAAGGCCGGGAGCACTCACTTTCCAATGAGACCGACGCATTTTGCCGCGTGATTTAGATGTTTTCTTCTTCGGTACTGCCATGATTCATTCCACCCAAAATTTTGTATTAAGAGCTATGTTTTGCCCAAATTTAGGGCTTTCGCAAGCGATTAATCAGTCTCTCTAAGGCGCCGAGAAAGCTTCTCCGCCAATACCGAGTCTGTAAACCCCGCTTCTTCCCCTGGAAGTGGACGCATTTCACAATCTTTCTGACCACAGATGTTCTTCATAGGAAGCTGCAAAACCAACTCCTCCCAAAGCAGCGGCCTCAAATCAATAAAGACTCCATCAAATGCTCCAAATCGGAGATCTTCATGCTCCCCCTCAGCCTCCTTCAATTGCGTCGGCGGAGCTTTGGTTCGGGATCGATGCCGAAGGCCGGTCTCGGCGTCTATTTTGCCGTGAATCACTCGACCGCCAGGCTTATCGTGCTTCGAAAACTGGTTGATGGGCATCAAAAATGTGCAGAGATCTCCTCCCAAACTAAACTCAATGGCTCGGCCGCAGCGGTCGCAGGGAACTTGAACTGTTGTCTGATATTGACCTCGCACATCAACCTTGGAACCGACTTTAAAGACCTGCAAATTTCCACTGATCGGATAAGGAAAAAACTCTGCGAGAACCTGCGCTTCCGTCGCGGATTTGGGTTTTAGCTGCTGGAATCTCTCCTCAAAATCGAAATCAAAGCCATCCTCGGGAATCAAAGAAAATGCAAATCTTAAGGAACCTTGGCGTGACATCGTAAAATCGCTTTTAGAGCCACAGTCTCGCTTTTTCAAGATATTCTCCCCAATTGAATGGAGTTTTAAGTTCAAGGGCCCGGCTCTGTCGTATAAGCCACTTTTAGCGACTCTAGGGCCGAAAAACCTCGGCCAGCATACAGCGTAGACTGCCCCCACCGATAGTCTCGACGCTGTAGTTCCTTCTTCACTCGTTCGCGCGAAGCCTTGTCGGTGATCGCCTCCAAACAAACAATCGCCAAATGTTCGCCAAGGCTCATCATCACGTTGGTATGATAGATAGGTTTTGACTCGCGATCGAAGGTTTCAAAGGAAATGATTTTGGAGATGATCAACTATATCCTGTCGAACTTCTCGACGACGAATGCTTGTCGCCATGGGATAGATAAAAAGCTAGTTTTCCGAGGCCGGAGACTGAATTTTCGAAGCTCAAGCAAACGCTCAGATTTGAGCGAGCAATCAAAACATTAGTGTATCAATGATACACTCCCCTCATTTCAGCTTGGCCGAATCCGTTTCAACTCCCTTATAAAACTCTACACATTCCCAATCTCTCCCTTTATGTTTCATCGGTATGGCCCTAAAGGACATGGAGATTGGAATACTTGGCTATGGAGCTCAAGGTCGAGCTGAAGCCTTAAATTTGAAACGCTCGGGAATAAAATTTCGACTCGGTCTTCGTAAAGATGGTGAGTCATGGAAAAAAGCACAAAGTGAAGGCTTCGAACCTGAAAACTTTAAGAAGGTGATCGAATCGTCTCAGGTTTTAATGATGAATCTCCCCGATCAAACGCAGGCCGAGGTTTATCGAAATTTTATTCAGGGCTCAGCTGTAGAATATTTAGTTTTTGCCCATGGTTTTAATACACATTTCAAATTAATTCCGGTTGAAAATACAGGGCCAGAACATATTTTGATTGCACCCAAAGGCGCGGCTTCTGGGTTAATAAGTTTTTATGGAACGGAAAATGCCTTACCTGCCGTTCTGGCTTTTGAGTCCGCGAAGCAAGCCAGCATAGGGCCTCAAGAAAAATCCTGGGTCGAAGATTTGGCCTTAGCCATTGGTGCCAATCCCAAGGCTTTGTTTTGGGCAAGGTTCAAGGACGAGACGATTTGTGATTTATTTTCTGAACAGGCCTTGCTCTGCGGAGGTGTGTCGAGCCTGCTTCGCCGAACATACGAAGTGCTGACGGAAGCTGGCTACAATCCAGAGACCGCGTATTTTGAAACACTTTTTGAACTGAAATTGATCGTTGATTTGATTTGGAAGGAAGGCATCACTGGCATGCGTGCGCGAATCAGTCCGACCGCACGATACGGAGATATCACTCGCGGCGATCGAATCTTTGATCAAGATCTTAAAGAAAGAATGAAGCAAGTTTTGGCAGAAGTGGAGAATGGAAAATTTGCGCAAGAGTTTTTGAAAGAATCACAAAGCGACCAATATAAGAGCCTCGCAAAAAGACAAGCTGATCATCCGATTGAAGTCATTGGCGCCAGGCTTCGAGAAAAAATGCATTCGAGCTAAACTTCGACGGATTGCGCGATCTCTTCTAAAGCCTTTGTCGCGCCTTGATAGTGACTCATGCCACCCTTCAATACATAAATAAATGGAAAACCTTTGGCCGCAAGGTGCTCAGAAGCCGTCACACTCTTTACGCCATTTTCGCAAACGAGCAAAACCGGCGCCCCGCGCGCGATTTTATCTAAACGATTCGTTAGCTGTTCCAAAGGAAGATTAAAGGCACCTGGTATATGAGACTTTGAAAACTCATCCGAGGAGCGCAGATCAAGAATCGCCCCCTCTCGAGCCATCTGTAACCATGTTTCAATTTCTTCTGCAAAAATAAGGTCATAAATCAAATGCTTTTCTAGCGACTCAATAGAAACTGGAAGCCTCAGCAATATCTTTTTGCTCACATTTTTGAACATCTGCGACAATCGCATCGTCTGTGCTTTTGAGTCTGCCAGGGCTCGCTGCAAATCAAGAATTTGCTGCTCCATTTGATCCATTCGTTGCGTAACATCCGTTTTCCAATTTGACTGACCAAACATATGCTCAATTGTATCGATGGAATTTCCTTAAATGCAAGGATTGCTTAATGTTTCAAGAAGTCTGTCTCGACCGCGAGCGTAGAGACATGCCTAAAAGACCGATTAATAAAAGTCCGAAAGGAATGAAATTTGAAGACGAAGCGGCCATTTGCAAGCTGCATCCCCCACCTCCACCCGATTCAGCGCCAGAAAAACTAGAATCCGATTGGGTCGTGACCGTCATTAAATAGCTCGCCAGATGACTGGGATCGTTGAAGGCAACGAGACTTACATCACCAGATGGGAAGTATCTCATATCAAATATAAGCTCAGCTTCAGTTGGCGAAATCACAGTTCGATAGCGAGCCACCGCATCAGACACGGCATTACTTCCATAGGTTAGAAGGAAACTCGTTCCTTCACTAAAATTGTCGCCTAAAACTCTATAAACTTGTTGATAGCCGTCTTCTTCCACCAATTCGGCGCTGTTCAAGCTAGGCACCGGTTGTGACGAAATAGCGTAGAGATTAAGAGCACCATATTCATCGTCAATTTTGGGTACCCGACGAAAGGTTTCGCCTGAGCCCGAGGCGTAATACATTGTGGCCTCGTATAAATTAAATTCGGATTCAAAAAAATCTTCCGAAGAGTGATCAAGTCCCAAAAGATGCCCAATCTCATGCGTGGCGATGTTTTGCACATCCACTAAATCATAGTCGTCCTCGGATTCCACAACGCCCCAATCGAAGAATTCGGAATTGAAATAAATGTCGGCATCTACAACTTGTCCACTGGACGAACTAAATGACGAAAGGGTGACCGCCAAGGCGTTAGGTGGAGGCGAAAAGGCTAATTCCCTCCATCCCGTATCAACCCATGCGATGGAATTGCGACCATCGCGACTTTGGGGCTCAACCGATGAATTAGCTTTATCAAAGCCAAGATTAACTCCACCAATCTCAGCCCAAACATTAAAGGACTCTTCCAAAGAACTCACAAAAGCCGAAGGCACGTTGTAAAGCTCATATGAAATATGTTGAGAATCGGTCCAATAGGCCGGCTTTCCCGCATTGGTGATCAAGGTAAAGGCTTCGACATTTGTATGAAAAATAAGGGCAAAGAAGCCAATCATAAAGAGGCGTTTTCCTCCGAAGCTTCTTTGCCCTTCTCCCTTACCCATCAAAATCATTCTCCCCCTTAACTCTTGCTCACCTTAGTCCAGGCTTTGAACAATCTCCGTTACAAACGAGCCATAGCTGCGCGTACCGACAACAGAGTTTGACAGAGCTCGATAACTTGATGATCGAACCGAATGCGAATCGGGAGCAGATTCCATAACATAGATTTCACCTGTTTGTTCGTCCCTCGATACTAGATAGGAGGCCCAACTTGTTAGAATATTGAATTGATCTCCCCTAAAATTTCGATCGACAAAAATAACATACTCTCTCTGCAAATCAAATTGGGGCGCCTTATAAACTCGAACAACCGGTCCATTTTTTATAGCCCCGCCAGGAAGATGTACCGTGATGAAATCACTCTCGGGTGTTTCGCCCTTGAGTGTATCAATCACCTGAACCTTCAAAGCGGTCCAAACAAATTTATGCGCCTCGATGACATCCATCGAAACCGTCCGAACTCGATATATAGATTGAGCGGTTCGGCTCATCTCCGAGAGGTTCGACCGATAAATACTAGTTCCCTCTAAGGAGACGCTAAGAGATTGACTCAAGAATAAAATGGCCAAACCTGCCGTGGCCACGAAACGGCCTTTTACGTGCTCTAGCATGTCCTCCCCCCAATCAAGACCCAATGAAATCAGGCCTATATTTGATGATAGCATCGCATCAGCACAGTGCGCAATATGACCAGATTTTGCGGCGGCGCGGAAAAGCTTGTAATTTTTTCCAGCTGGATGGTGACAAAATTTCGACGCTCAAAAAGATCTGCAATCCTCTACAACTCGGGACCACTGTAAACACAAGTTGTCACTATCCTTGCGACTTAGGATCGAAAAAATTTTTTATTTAGTTGGTGCTCTAAATCAGCAATGATCCCGAATAGAATGCGAAGTTCGCGCGATCGAATGTTGGAGCGGTGATACATATCTCGTAGATCTAAAAGGAGATGTTTAGAAGTCTTGAGATTTAAGAATCCGATATGTTCCAAAAGGGCCTGAAGTCCTTCAAAAAATATCTCTTCGTCTAGCTTTCGCGGCAGAGGATCGCCTTCGGAACGAATGAAGCTCCGTGCTTGATCGGAGTTCAAAAGTCCAAATATTTGGTAGAGAACAATGCCAACGGCCGAGCACAAATTTAAAGATTCATAGGCTTCCGCCGTCGGTATAACGACATGACGATCACATAGGCGCAATTCTTCTTTATGAAGCCCATGATCCTCTCGTCCGAATACGAGGGCCAGCGATGTTTGCTCAACATTCTTTAAGTCAGCCTCTCCCGCCAAGTCACTTAGCGAAATAACTGGGCGTTGAGCCCCTACTTCAATGGCCGAGAATCCAAGCACAAAATTTTTGTCTTCAATCGCCGTGGAGAGTTCCGTAAATATTTTGGCAGACTCAATAATTGAATACGCACGCAGGCTCATCATCCGCGCTTCATCACCATTCAAATCACAGCGGGGCTCCACAATTCGCAAGTCCTGATAACCAAAATTAGCCATCAGCCTAGCCACCCCACCGACATTGGCGGCGCCTTTCGGAGAAACCAAAACAATCGAAATTTTCATGCAAAGAAATCCAAAAGTTCCTCGAAGCGGCTAATCACTTTAACACCAGAAATCAGCCGATTTTTTCGTAAGTCCTCAATCGAAACTACTTTTTCAGCAGAAAAATCTTCTAGTCGATTGAGCGCCATGACTTCGTACTGCAATGGATCATAGAGTATGCTTGCCATCCCCACCGCCTGCGCCCCTCGAACATCGGTGCAATAGCGATCCCCAACATGAATGATCTGCTCTACGCTAATGCCTAAATCTTCCAACAGACTCTGGAAGCTCGCCGGATCAGGCTTCAACGCGCCGACTTCCTGACCCAATAGAACGGCATCAAACAACTCCAAAAGATTTAGCATTTTTAGTACTTCAATTAAGCGCGAGTCTTCATTTGTGTTGATGCACAAACGATAGCCCCGCTCGCGCAAACTTTCACACACATCCACAGTCAATTGAGGAATAACTAGCTTCATGGAGCCCCGGTGAAAATTTTCCCAGCGCTCGAGCTCCTCATCGATGTTCTCGACCTCAGGTAGATAGGAACGAATCAGCGATCGATAAAAGTAGTCGATGCCGCAGGCCTGAACTTCTTCAGCCGGCATTTCATTGAGCTTAGAGAGGTCTCGAATAAGGCTACGCTTCACCTCGGATTCGGAGACCTCGATCCCTCGATTACGCAAATATGAAAAGCATGATTTCTCAAAGCTAGGGTTCTCATGTAATATTGTGCCTCGAGCGGCAAATGAAATATAAGGAACTTGTTGTGAGCTAACCTTATCAATTTGAGTTAAACTTGGCATTCTGGAGATAACCTCATGAAAAAAATTTCTAGTCTAGGGATCTGTCTATTGCTGTGTGCTTGCGCTGCCAAGGAAAAAAGTCAGCTGATAACAGAGCCTGAAGCGAACCTAGAGGGCCAAGGCCTTGTGGGCAAATTACCCAATGAAATGCAGGAGACCGAGAGCATGAACACGAACCCAAGCAGCTTTGAAAATCATAATTATAATCTAAAGACGCTTTCCAACGGTCTTCAAGTTTATACGGTCGAAAAGCCAGATATCCCGATGGTCACGATTCTCATAGCCGTAAAAAATGGAGCCTTTGTGGAGACCCCTGATATCGATGGTCTGGCCCATCTCTACGAACATATGTTTTTTAAAGCGAACGAACAGGTACCATCACAGGCCGAGTTCATCAAAATTCTTGATGAAATGGGGGTAGAATTAGGGCCTAATATGAATGCTTACACATCGACGGAATCGGTTCGATATTTCTATACGCTTCAGTCGCGCTATCTCGACCGGGGAATCGAATTCCTGGCGGATGCGGTAAAGGCGCCAAAATTTTTACAAGATGAACTTGAGAATGAAAGAAAAGTGGTTATCGGTGAATTTGATCGTTACGAAGCATCTCCCACTCAGGTTTTCTATCAAAAAGATGTAATGGAAAAAATGTTTAGCACCTATTTCACTCGCAAAAACACGATAGGTTCTCGAGAAGTTATTCTAGCGGCCACGCCCGAACAAATGCATTCGATTCAGCACCGATTCTACATTCCTAATAATGCGGCGCTTTTTATTGTTGGGGCTTACGATGAAGCAACTCTATGGCCGTCAATCGAGCGAAACTTTGGAACCTGGGAGGCCGGTCAGGATCCCTTTGTTCAAAATCCCATTCCTGAACACCCCGCGATAAATGAGACTCAGACATTTACGAAAAATGCTGAAGTGCAAAATGCGAATGTTGTTCAGGCCTATCAAGGGCCTAAGCAGGGTATTGACAACAAAGAGAGCATTTCATTTGATCTTCTCAGCATTATGCTGGGACTTGAAGACTCGGCCTTTCAAAAAGAGCTTGTTCACTCAGGATTGGCGTCCAACGCCGGATTTTTTTCTTGGTCTCAGCGCTATACCAGCCCATTGTTTTTCAATCTGGAGGCTTCATCCGACAAAGCCCAGGTTGCTTATGCAAAAATGAAGGAACTTATTGAACGCCTCGCCAATGGTCAGGATATTAATGAAAAGGACTTCGAAACGGCTAAGATCTCAACCGAGGTTCGATCGGCGTACGATCGAGAATCAGGCCAACACTATGCTCTCGGCCTTGCTGATGTCTGGTCGAGCACGGGTGCTCTAGATTATTACACCAATTACGTCAGCCTCATGAAGTCGATCACTCTTGATGAGTTTAAGAATAGTCTTAGAAAATATTTGAAGGACCAAGCCTACGTTGGTGGAGCTCTCGTGCCAGAAGGACAAGCCCCGATTGACTTTCTGCTTGCTCAAAAAAACTTAGCGCCAAACCAAATCGAGGAAGGAAAATAGATAGAATGAAAAAACTATTTAGCTTTTTTGCCTTCTACTGCGTTTTATCTTCAAAAGGAGTCTGCATGTCTGAACAGGAGTTTGATCTAACCCGTGGCGTTGTAAGTTTTAGCGTTAAGGAAATGCCTGTGATACTCAACAACACGGGACCAATCCATGATGTCTCAGATGAAATCGTCGCACTTCGAATCAATGCTTTTGGTGGTGTGAATTTAACTAAAAAAGCTGGTGCACTCGATATTTTTACAAAAATGCTAAGTCGCAGAACCTACAGTTATAGCAAAGAGAAGATTGACGAGATCTTTACACGCACCGGCGCCAGCGTTTCGGCATCAGGATCCTTTGAGTCCATCAGCGTAACTATAAAGTGCCTAAAGAGATTTTTGCCGGAGGTTTTACCCGTTATTTCCGAAATGATTCGAGTACCCAAATTTGACCCCTCGGAGCTCAGCCTGGTTCTGAAACAACAGGAGTCGGATTTGCGATCAGAAATGGATACTCCTGATTCAGTATTGGGGCTGAGGATGCATCAATTGTATTTTAAAAATCATCCCTACTTCGATCGACCATCTGGCTATTTGGACACCATCAATCAAATAACTCGAGACGACCTGGCGTCGCTTCTATTTAAAACATTTAATCGAAATAATGTCTTGTTTGTCTTGATCGGCAGCATGACAGAGGCGGAAACAAAGGCTGAGCTAGAACGTTATTTTGGAAACCTCCCAGCTGGTAATCGAACGATCGAGATTCGCGAACAGCCTAAAAATGATAGCTCTAAAGTTTATGATTATCCCATGAAATCGCCGACAACTTACTTTATGGCGAAGTTCAAAGCACCTTCACTTGAAAGCGATGATTATCCCGCACTTTCCATAGCAACACAGATTCTTGACAACCGATTGTTTGATGAGGTTCGTACAAAGCGAGCTCTTACCTATTCGGTTAGTTCCTCACTTGGAAACTCTTTGATTAACTCAGGAAGTCTTTATGTAAGTTCAACAAAACTTCCTGAAGCCGTGGGAGTTATTTTCGAAGAAGTCAAAAAAATGCAAATTGGTCGCGTCACTCAAGAGACTATTGATATGCAAGTAAATAAATTTTTATCTTCATGGTTTTTGAATCGTGAGACTCGCGCATCTCAAGCCATTATACTTTCATTATACGAAATTCTTGGTATCGGGTGGGAAAACTCCAACAGCTTTATCAAGCGCCTTGAAAAAGTAAATTCTGATCAAATCCAAGAAGTGATGAAAAAATATTTTCGAGATATGAGCTATGTCGTTGTCGGCCCGGACGTACAGGGCGTTCCTGAAAAGCTTCACGAACTTGGCTTTATTGTTCAGCCAAACGTAACCTCAGCCGAAGTGAAGTAAGCTTCTACTTTTTGCTCGGGGCAGCGTCGCAGCCGCAATCTGTCTTGCTTTTATTGTGGCAGCTCGCACACTCTTTTTTAGAGTGGGCTTTGTGGTAACCGCAATTTGATTTCGAAGCGCATGCGGAAAGATTGATTGTCAAAACACCTAAGACCACTAGCCTAAATAGAAAATTCATATGCTTTAGCCTGACACAAAATAGCGGATGAAACAAAAAGGAAAGCCGCCGTCTGATTTTCTTTCACCCCTGTAAGAAAATCTAACGGCGGCTTATGGCTTTTGTTAGCTAAATCCATCAAAAAATGGGCCCCCACCGGGGCCCACTTCTGACTCTATTCTCCCCTTATTCGGCTTTGCTCCCCATCGCTTCCAACTGCTTGACCCTAAAACAAACCCTATTTCAATAACCCTTTAAGCTATTTATGAATAATTCCGCGCCCCGCGTCAATGTAAAAATTACATTCAAGAGAAGAAAAAATGTAATTTTTACATTTCGGCCGAAAGTCTGGGTTTAAGGCCTTCTCAGGCGATCAATTTTATTCCCATTCGATGGTGGCGGGCGGTTTGGACGAAATATCGTAGACTACCCGGTTAATGCCGGAAACTTCATTAATGATCTTAGCAGATATGCGTTCCAAGACGTTCACGGGGAGATCGGCGATATGTGCCGTCATCCCATCCTCGGAATGTACACAGCGAACAGCAATTGTCTCTTCGTAAGTGCGACCATCCCCCATCACTCCCACTGACTGAATGGGAAGATAAACGCAGAAACTTTGCCAAAGCTTTTGATAGATTCCCTCTTGGCGGAGCACTTCCTGAAGTCTCCAATCCGCCTCTCGCAGCCGATCAAGTCGCTGCTCCGTCACTTCACCGACAATACGAACGGCAAGGCCCGGGCCCGGAAACGGATGCCGCCAAACAAAGTCTCTAGGGATTCCTAAAAATTCACCAAGCCGGCGCACTTCGTCCTTAAACAAAAATCGAAACGGCTCCATCAGCTTGAACGGTAATTCCTTCGGAAGACCTCCGACATTATGATGGCTCTTAATTTTGGCTGACGGTCCACCATGCGCACTCGTGCTCTCGATCACATCAGGATAAAGAGTGCCTTGGGCTAAATATTTAAAATCGGAATGTCGCTTGGCGGCGTCTTGAAATACTTCAATGAAAACTCTTCCAATGGTCTTTCGCTTTTCTTCGGGATCAAGCACGCCCGCCAAGGCCTTTAAAAATTTTTCCTTGGCATCAATAATCTCAATCGGGAAATGAAAATGGGTGTCAAATAGATCTTGAAGCTGTTGAATCTCCGACTTTCGAAGAAGTCCTGTGTCCACACAGAAACAATGAACCTGCTTTTCAAAAATTCGATTCAACATTACCGCCAGCACCGTCGAATCCACGCCACCACTCAAGGCGCAAAGGACGCCACCACCCTCATAAGATTGGTGAAGATCAGTTTGAAGAGATTCAAAAATATGATCCGGTTTCCATTCGAATCCAAACCCGGCAATTTTCAGAAATTCAGTCAGCCAAGCTTTACCCTCAGGCGTATGATGAACTTCGGGATGGAACTGGACCCCAAACAGAGGTCGACTCCTGTGTTCAATGGAGGCCATAACACCATTGCGGCTGGTCCCAGTTACCAAAAAATCTGGAGGTAACTTTACGACATGATCTCCATGACTAAACAAAACTTCTCTTTCACCAGCCTGTTTATAAAGCCGACTCTTTTCAAGCTTAACCGTTTCGACCCCATATTCGCGCTGTTTAGAACTTGCCAGCTCCCCACCAAATTCTTTCGCCATCAGTTGCATTCCATAACAAATACCAAGCACGGGCTTTTGAAGGTCTACAAGCGAATGAACGAGGCGCGGATAATTTTCGGAATCCACACTTGCAGGACCTCCTGACAAAATAATCGCCTTCACTCGCGAATCTCTATATTTATTGGCATCCGCATCGGGACGGCAAACTTCAGACAAGACACCAATTTCGCGAAGGCGCCGCGCAATCAACTGCGTATATTGGCCCCCGAAATCTACAATGAGACAAAGTTCTTCCTGCATGCCCTAAGACAACTGATAGTTAGGAGCTTCTTTGGTAATAATAACATCGTGAACATGAGATTCTTTAAGACCTGCTGAAGTCAGCCTTACAAATCGAGCCCGTTTTTGAAGATCTGACAGGTTCGCCGCGCCGACATAGCCCATTCCAGATCGAACGCCTCCCATCAATTGATAAATGACACTTGAAACACTGCCACGGTGAGGAACGCGCCCAACAATCCCTTCCGGAACTAATTTATCCGTCTCTCGTTCAGCTTGAAAATAGCGATCGCGCGAGCCTTCTTTCATCGCCTCAAGACTTCCCATTCCACGATGCTCTTTATAGGAACGACCTTGGTAGAGAATAATATCACCGGGGCTCTCATCCGTTCCCGCCAAAAGAGAGCCTACCATGACGGCTGCTGAACCAGCAGCTAATGCCTTCACAATGTCGCCCGAATATTTGATCCCACCATCAGCAATCAAAGGAATATTTTCTTTCTGAGCTACAATTGCGCAATCCATAATGGCCGATAGCTGAGGAACGCCAACGCCGCTCACGACTCTCGTCGTACAAATACTTCCCGGCCCAACACCAACTTTGATGGCGTCCACCCCAGCTCGGATTAGGGCCCGACACGCATCTCCAGTTGCTACATTACCCGCGCATATAGCCAAATCCGAAAAGCGCTTACGCAATCTCGCGACCGTATCAATAACCGATTGAGCATGACCGTGCGCGGTGTCTACAAACACCATGTCAACTCCCGCCTCGACAACTTTGCCCGCTCTTTCATCGGTATCAGCCCCAACACCCAAAGCTGCTCCTACACGGAGGCTGCCTCGATCGTCTTTACAGGCAAAGGGGTAGCGAGCCGTTTTTTCGATGTCTTTGATCGTAATTAATCCGCGCAATCGAAATTCGGCATCCACCACCAATAGTTTTTCGATTCGATGTTTTCGCAATAACTCTTTGGACTCATCGGCACTAGCGCCTTCACGAATTGTCACTAGCTCCTTAGTCATTCGATCGCTCACGGGAAATTTAAGATCCTGAACAAACCTCAAGTCTCGATTAGTGATGATACCGACACATTTTTCGCCATCTACCACTGGCAAGCCCGAAATATTATGATCGTCCATTAACTTGCGAGCTTGAGCCATGGTGTCTCGGGGACCCATGGTTATGGGATTAACAACCATCCCACTTTCGTATTTTTTGACTCGCTTAACCTCAGCCGCTTGTTCATCCGGTCTCAAATTTCGATGGATAACTCCAAGACCTCCCTCTTGGGCGCAACGAATGGCCATCCGAGATTCCGTCACTGTATCCATAGCCGCGGAGATTAAGGGAATCTTGAGGCTAAAACTTTTACAAACCCGAGTCTCAAGATTCACTTGTCCCGGGCTCACCTGACTCTCCAGGGGCAAGAGCAAAACGTCGTCAAAAGTGAGAGATAACGGAATTTTGTCGGTGCTCATGCTAACTCCTCATTGATTTCGCACACTTTACGACAAGTTTTTGAGAAGAGTGAGCCTAAAAGTGAGGAATCCTGGGCTTCCTATTGCCTCTTTAAAACATTCTCAAATATCATAGAATTGCGTGTATTCTCGAATACTTGAGTTATGGCTGATCGCAAATGTGGAGCCTCCAATGAAGGAGGCGCCCCAGGTCCTTGATCCTCATGTCTTTCAAAACTTTTGGCGTGGTTCGATTTGGTTTCTCGTAGCTCTCAATATTGCGGCCTTTTTGTTTTTCTTGCTGAGTCTTTGGGCTCCAAGAATTAAAGCCTGGAGAGATCGAAAAAATGCAATAAATCAAGAGCGGCGCCTGGAAAGAGAAAAATTAAAGGCGGAAGCTTTTGCAAAAATTCAAGCCTCCAATGCCGAAGCTGCCGCACAAGCTTCGGTAGAAACTGCTCCAGAGAGAGGGGAGACGGAATCTCCACAGGCGAGCAAATTGGACGAACTAAGTCCTCCACCACCGCAAGACAGCCCTCCGCCACCTCCAGAAGAGGGCAAAGACAGCGCTGTTGATGAACCAACGGAAGTAATTGCCAATTCAACAGCCCCAGAAGACGAAGCTACCGAATTTGCTGAGCAGCCCGCACCTGCAATAAAGACCGAAGAGGTTGTGGAAGAGGTTGTGGAGGAGGTTGTGGAGGAGGTTGTCGAGGAAGTCGTTGAGGAAGTTGCAGAGGAGGTTGTCGAGGAAATTGTAGAAGAAGTTGTAGAAGAAGCTCCACTGGAGGATCCATTTGAAGCGGCCAAATCCCTCGCCTCCAACCTCGCCGGAATGAATTTGTCGGCTGATATCGACAGTACGCTAGACACGCCATCTACAGTTAAAACGCCGACACCCGAAACACCCGCCGAAGAGGTCGTCGAAGAAGCTCCAGAGGCAAGCGTTCAAGTGGCGACCGAAGGATTCAATGTCCCAACTGAAGTGATCGCCGAACCTCAAGTCCATGACGAAAATCAAGCGCAAAGTCCTCAGAAGGCAGAATTAGACTCATTGCCAGAGGCGGCCGAATCTGGTGGAAATATTTCAGAACCCGATATGATCGAGACATCCAACAAAACAGAAGAAAACATCAAGCTGAGCCCCGAACTGGAAGAAGCCTTGGATGGTCCTATTGAAATGACCGAAGAATTGCCGATCTTCGATTTATCGACGATTGATGAAGAGCTTGAAGCGGAAGACGACAATGACAACGGAGGCTCAAAACCTTGAGCAAAGAGCATTTTCTTTTTTGGGCTCATATTGATTCGCAAGTATCTTGGACGCAATGGTGGCCAGAGTTCTCAAAAGAACATTCCTTAGCCGAAAGTTCATTGGTTGAGAGATTCTATTCTGAGGAAACAAATTGGGCACAGGTTGAGGACGCTCTTCGATCAATCAATCTTTTCAGTAAACACAAAGTGATTTTGGTCTTGGGTTGCGAACGACTATTCAAGAAAGCGAAGGATCAAGATCCGGAATTGTTTAAAAAACTGAGCAAAGGGCCTTATCCTATTATCTTACAATCTTCGGAGGCTCCCCCGACAAATTGGCCCTTTCGATCATGGAGCCTACAAACCGAAGAACACAATCGAACAGATGACCGCACAGTCTTCCGGTGGATTGATGCCGTACAAGTCGGCAATCTTCATTTGGCTCTTCAGGAACTCGAAAGAAGTTCCGTACAGGATGTCCATCCCTTAGTACTCATTCAATTAATCACGAGACATTACCGTATGGGACGCCTCATTCAACACGCATTGGAAAAAAGACTTAGCGAGCAAGAAATTGCTAAATGCCTTAAGTTGCCAATATTTGTAATTCAAAAATGGAAACGCCAGGGGAATCTTAGCCGACGCGCTTGGGCAGAAGTCTTTGATCGACTTTTTAAAGCCGAATTTGAATTGAAATCAGGCGGCGATATATGGTGCCTTAGAAAACTAAGCTTTGATCTTATCGAATTGCGAAAGTCAAAAAAGGATAAGGAGCGATGGCAGGCTTCTAGACCCAAGCCTCACTATACTAGCTCTTTGTTTGAGACAAAGCTTTGGCAAGTCGCGCCATCTTTCTTTTGATCGTATTTCGGTGAAGAACCGACTTCGCCTTTTGGATCGTACTAAAAGCATTTCTAAGAGCTTGTTCTTTTTCAGCCCCCGAAGCATTAAGTGCCGTTTTGGTTGCTGTCTTCACCGCTGATCGAGTCACTCGATTGCGTGTTGTTCTCTTAATTGATTGTCGTGCCCGTTTTTCTGCGGATTTATGATTTGCCATTGCTTTTAAGCATTTAACGTTCGACACTAATTCTGTCAATGAGGCCAGTAGGGGTCCTCATCTGTCTTATTAATAGGGTTAAGGATGATGGAATCACAGCCCCCAGCAATACCTAAAAAGGGCGTCAATTCAGAGTCTAAGGAAATTGGCCGCGCCAGTGGAATTTTGGCTCTTAGTACGCTTTTATCTAGGGTTTTAGGGCTTTTAAGAAATCAAATTTTGAGCCATTTCTTTGGGGCGGGACTAGCGGCGGATGCCTTTATTGCAGCTTTTACTATTCCCAATGCCTTAAGACGCCTGTTTGGCGAAGGTGGCCTAACCCCTGCTTTTGTCTCGATTTTTACCCGAAGTCTTTATGACCCCAAAAGCAACTGGCGAAATTTTGTTTCGAGTAGCTTCCTTTGGCTCACACTCTGCCTCGTTGTGCTTTCGCTACTGGGAATGATCTTCGCGCCCTTATTGGTTTGGGTTTACGTACCCGAGTTCAGCCAAACACCAGGAAAATTTGAAATGACGGTTCAACTCACTCGGTTCCTTTTTCCCTTTGTTCTTTTGATTTGCTGGGCGGCCTTCTTTATGGGCATTCTTAATAGTTTCAAAAAATTTGCCCTGCCCGCTCTTGGGCCGGCCATTATGAACTTTACTATTGTCTGTTTGGCTCCACTTGCACTCTGGTCGGGATGGATTCCGGAAGCGCAAGGAATCTTCGTGTTTAGTCTTTGCATTTTGATTGGTGTAAGCATTCAACTCATTGTCCAACTCCCAACCCTAAGAAGACTCGGCGCACTTCCCAAACTTAGTGGTCCCTGGCTTGATCCTCGAGTCATAGAACTTGGACAATTACTTCTTCCCGCCGTATTTAGCATGGGCATTTATCAACTCAATATTATCGTGAATCGGGTTTTTGCCAGTCGAATTCCTGGAGCGGTCTCTCATCTTTACTATTCCGATCTGATTATCGAACTTCCCGTTTCTTTAATCGCCACGTCCATGTCCGTTGCGGCCATGCCAAGTTTTACACGCCTATTGGTTGAAAAAAAGCACCATGAACTGGGCCAAACATTTAAATTCTCAAGCTGTCTGAATGCAGGCTTAGCCATTCCTTCGATGATAGGAATTTTGGTTCTGAGTTTTCCAATTATTTCGAGTATATTTTTTACGGGAGAGTTTTCCCTTGGAGACTCCCAGGTTTCAGCCGAGGCACTTTGTTACTACGCTTTAGGAATTCCATTCTATTGTTTGCTTCGAAGCTTATTGCCCTTGTTTTTTGCAGACAAGGATACCAAAACGCCAGCCATTATCGGATTTGTGGCCTTGGGCGTAAACTTTTTCGGAGCTTGGCAACTCTCAAGAATTATGGGTTCACCTGGTATCGCGCTTTCGACAGCATTGTCTTCCTTCACGCAATTTTCTTTGCTTTGTGTGATCGCCATTTATCGATACAAGTTTTTTCCATGGCTTGAAGTCCTCAAGTTAATCGGAAAGATCGGGTTGGCCGGATCATTTATGGGTCTCCTATTGTATGGGGGATCAAACCTTATACCCGAATATATTTGGATCAATAAGGGTATAAGTATTTTGAAACTGCTGAGTTTGGGAGGACTGATTGGCTTAGGCGTGCTTACCTATGGAGCTGGAATTCACTATCTCAAGATTCCGGCCATCGAGCCTCTTTTGAGAAAAATTAAGACTCAGATTACTCCTGAAAATTCTTCCACCAAACCGAAATCCTGATATTCACTTCGGCGTGAGCAATCTCGGGCACATCCGGAAACTCTTGAACCAATCTTGGAATCAACCGCCTCTCAACAAAGTCTTCCAAACGGGCCTTCATCTCCTCCGACGGTACTTCGCCAATTCCGCGATAAGCATAAAGTACTTCGAGTCGAATTTTTCCATTGTGCCTAAATATGGAAACAAGCTGCCAGCTATTATGATTCAATTCGTCATCACTTAATCCAGCCTCGAATATTTTTAAGGCCTTTTCCGCAATATCGCTAAGAAGCCCTTGATCACGAATGGATAGCTGCTGAGGTTCTCTCTGCAACTCCGGATCCAAATGAGGTTCGTAAGGTGCATCCATCAACGAGCCAGCTGAAAATCGTAATGAGGTACCAAACCCTACCCAAAGGGGCGTCAGTTCTGGACGCTTTGCAAGCCACACCAACACCTCATCCCCAGTGATCAAATACCCCAAGAAACTGGCTCCGTATGTTTCTTTTAAACGAGCAAGTAGGCCTTGCTGATCACTCTCAAGACGCGCAGCCGTATCTGAAAGGCTCAAAGTGGTCAAATCTGGAGACTCATTGGTACCTTGCGCTCTTAGCTTTTGAAAAATTTCTAGCATTCCCTTCGCTCCAACAGATCGTCCATCCGCCCTTAAGAAGTAGCGAGCATTTTCCGGAACACTAACCGTATTGATATGCTCGGCTTGTTCAATGCGCTGGACGCTCGCTTCGCCACCCTTTGCAGCGGGTACAAAAAATTTGACGGCCGCATGAAGTTGACGTGATCTGGAAGCCATGCGATCTACAATCGTATTTATCGCATTTACTGTTGCATTCGTTGTTTCATTTGAAATTCGGCTTAATAGCTCAACTCGAACGTCATCTTCCGAATCTATGCCACGAATAAGCTTAAAAAACTCCAAGGAAAGCTCACCCTCTTGTACAAGAGCCGCAATCGCTTCAACGTTCCGACTCGACAATTGAGCCATTAAATCTTGAATATCTTTTACAATGAGGTCTGGAAGCTGACGCACTCTCTTCGAATTTAGTGAAGTCAGCCTCTGAGTCACAGGATCACCAAAGGACGCAAAAAATTCCTCGTGGCCGATTGCTTCCGTGCTGACCTCAGAAGTACTGGCTCTCGAGCGAGAAGCCAGCGTTGCTTCCAATTCCAGCCGCCCGCCCCCAGAATCTACAAAACGTACTCGCTTTATTTCACCATCTATCCAAAAGGTCCTGGAAAGCAAAAACCTATGAGCCCTTTGATCAGAAGACTCTAAAGAGTTTCGCAACTCCTCATCCAGCTGCCGATTGACTATGGCAAGTGCTGCATTGAGATCATCTCTTTGATGGGGCCATGATTCTTTTTGAAAAAATAAAAAATTGAAGCCAAGTGCACGAAGATTCTTATCTGAAATCAGGCCTCGTTCCTTGAGAACGGAGAGCGTTATAGCTTTCGCTCTCGACAGCAAATTATTCGAAGTTTCAAAATCAAAGTGCGACTCTCGCAAAGCCTTCAAGCTGTTCGGCAAAAATCGAACAATTGTAAAAGGTTTATCGGATTTTGGGCCAAAACTCATCGGCCTAAACTTGGCGAATGGCGCCATAGCCCTCTCAACAAGTCGACTGAGAAGACTTGTTGGCAGGTTTTCCTTAACTTCGACAACCGAGTCTGGAGAATCTGGCGTGCCAGGGGCTCCGTCAGCTTGATCGGCCTGAGCAAGTTCCGCCATATCATGAACGCAAATCGACGTTGCCAATACAGAATCCGAGAAAACCAATGAGAGCAGAAGCGTTAGAATGCAAACAATCGCGAAACTTAAACCTGCTTGTCCGATAGAATGTTTTTTGCTGGATTTCATTTCACACACCAATTGTCCTCTGCCCGGAAAAACAGCCGTAGATCCGGGCGCTTAGGCGATTGACGCATCTAATCATGCAAGCTTTGTGCCAAGCGAAAAGCGCCTTGGATTAGGAGACTAAACACACGTAAACTATTAAAAATGCGAAGCTTTTTTCTTTATGTAGTTTTTATATGGGTCTTCAGCATCCCCTTTCGGACTTCTTACGGACAGTCGAGTCCCACTGGCCATATTGACCTTGGAGAGCTTGAGCTCCGAGATCGATTCCACCAGAGTCTTCAAGATCCCCATCGAATTCTAGATTTTGAGAAAGCTCATTTTTTTACTCGTCCGCCCGCAGAATTAAAGTTGATAGACATCAGCCATTCTGAGTCCAATGTTGATGCGAGTGATTGGAAGTCCAGCTTTCGTGAATTGATTCTAAATTTTCGAGAAAGATTCTGGCGGCCCGATCTTGTACTCGCCAATTTGGGTTCGCTGTTTATACTTGCAATCGAGAGACCGATCGAGTCGATTTATTTTATGATTGAGCAACTCAGTTTTTTGCTCCTCATTCTTATAATCAGCTGCCTAATCGTTTGTCTGTTCCAGATTCAATTCTGGAGTTCTTCTGTTCGAAAAGATTTGTTAAATCGCTTTGGTTCGTCATCGAAATTTTCAGTAAACTTTGGCCTAGGCCTATCCGTACTTCTGGCGATTATTACCAAAGAATGGCTCCTTCTTTGCATCGGTTTATGTTTGATTTGTTTCGTTTATTCTTATCGTCCAAAGTTCTATTTAGGTTTTGCTCTTTTTTTCTTGGTCTGTAATAGCGTGGCCCCCGCAATCTATGTACTAAAGCAAAAAGCCTTACAGCATTCGGCAATTGAAGCCCTCGATGTTGGACGTAATAAAATTGATTATGCCTCAGTTTCCACGGACAAACTAAATGCTTGGCAGAAATCACTTTGGTCGTATTGGAACGGTGATACAGTGGAAGCGGAATTTTGGATACAAGCCGCTGACCCAACCGCTGAGTCAGAGGTTATTAAGGCTAATCTTGACTATCGCATTACCGAACCTCTTCGGACTCGATCGCTTTATCAAGACTTGAACAAAAAATTTCCCCGTAATCCTCTCATTCTTTTCAATCTTGCTCAAATGAACACGCAACTGCAGGATCTTGTTACGGCAGACGAGATTCGATCCGAGATTCCCCCTGCAACTCATACTGAGCTCATTGGTAGGGCCTTGAGATCTGACCGAAAGCTGCTAATGCCTTATCCCCAACATTACTTTGGTAAATTCGTAGGAGATTCAGTGATAGAAAGTTTGAAGCTTTACCGGTCATCGTGGAAATTCATGGTCCATGCCTTGCTTCCCTGGCTCTTGCTTTTGATCATGCTAATTCTTAGAAAGCGATCTAGTGGTCTTTGTATGGAAACTGGTTTTCCAACGCCCTCTCAAGAAGATACGCGTTCCCAATTGGCTCTCCAGGTTATACAAAAATCAGAATCCCTCGATCCCAGTCTCCGACAAAAGTTTATTAAATTTCGACACGCCTACGAACTCAAAAAGGCAAGTCTAGTAAAGTCATGGACTTGGTTTTGTCCGGGAGCTTATGACATTCAACAGTCCCATTTGGGATTGGCCATAACTAAAACCTTTGGCTTGGGTATCCTAAGTTTTTTATCTTTATCGATCGCGCTTCAGGATAAGATTATATATTTTGCTGGATTTGACTCTGACATCAGTCCATCTAGCAACACGAACTTCGTAGCACTTCAAGTCTTAGCTGTGATTCTAGTCGCCTTGAACATCTGGCAACAGCGCAAGAAAGGTGACGCATGAAAGAACTCTTTGAGTACTTAGGTAAATTAGAAAGCGAGGGATGGTCTGGAGAAGTCCAAGTGACTTCTAGCGAGGGGCACGCGTTCCTCCTTTTGAATCATGGTAAATTTGTCTATGCTTACCGCCCACTCGATCGCGCCGCTGAAAAGTTGGAAAACTCTGGCCTTTTTCAAATCCCACCAGCTTCCGTTATCCAGAATACGAAAACTTGGGGGAACTTTATAAAGCTTTTGTTGCAACTGAATTCCGAAAACGCGGACATTCTCACCCAGCACCTTAAATCTGATCGCTTTGAGTTGTTTTTTAGAATTTTCTTTTGGACGAACGTCGAGCTATTCCCTCGCCCCTTTGAAGCTCAAGAGAAAGATTATCCCGAGCTTAGCTTCTATAAACCAAAAGACATTGGCAGCCTACTTAAGGAAGCCAAAACCAGGATGCAGGAATGGCCGAAAATTCAGGCTCGTGTTGGCTCAAGCAAAAGAATCTTTATTAGTAATATTCCTCTAAAAGATACGGGAACAACCAGTCTGTCAAAATCTGATGCCATTGAACGAGCCATCCTCGAAATGGAGCAGCTTGAATCTGGATTTTCGTCCACTCGAGAGATCGGGCCCTATGCTGCAGAAGAAATGCAAATCCTACATCTCTGCAATGGGCGAAACAGTTTGCAAGATCTTATTCGTCAGTCTATTGATGAAGAGTTTTTGACGCTACGTCGAGTACTAGAGATGTGGGATCGCGGACTCATCCTTCCCAAAGATGGTGAAGCCTCAACGGTGTCGAAAGAAGCTAAGCCAAAAGAACAATCTCGAAAGGATTTCAAACTTTCTTTTATTCTGGCAAGCCTCTCTATGACTTTCTTTGGCTTGTCCTATTTTACGCAGAGCCTTCCACACTCGGACGGAACTGAGATCAGCCTACGGCAAGCACTCGACAAGTACCGAGCCGCCTATGCTACTTACCCCGTTTCGCTAAAGGATTTGGAAAACTCCGGGATTATGGAGCTTCCTCGAAAGACTCAATTTGACTACGAATTTCTCAATTTTAAGAGTTATAAGTTAATCCAAGGCTCAAATCGTGAGCATTAGGAAAAGATAAGTGATAAAATAAAAAGATGTTTTCTTGGTTAAGAGATCGAGCGGACGACGCATTTGATTGGTCCCGCCGTCATTGGACTCAAGCTGCGGTTCCATTGGGGATAGCCCTATTTGCAGGTCTCATCGTTCAAAGCCCTTTTCAAAGGGCTTTTTCTGTCTATCACCCCGGTGAAATTGCTCGATCGGACATCAAAGCGCCGGCGAAAATGCTTGTCGTCGACGAAGATTTGACGCGCAAGCGACAAGCTCGTGCGGCCGAAATTATCAATGACGTCTATGATTACGATTCACAACTCGCCCAACAACTTTCAGCGCGAGTCACAAGAGCTTTTGAAAGTGCAAGACAGGAGCTAAATAAGAAGTCCGAGGCGGGAACTATTGCCAGCTTCAAAGAGCTACTCGGCATAAACATTTCACAAGATCATGCTCAAAAAATTTATAACTCTGGCTTTGCGCGGAGGGTTCAAAAAGCGTTGGAGATCTATTTAGGGGCTGCCTTCAATCATTGGATCACAGACAAAGCAATCGAACCACAAGATGAATCGAAGAGCTTTTCAGTTCGAGATCTTTTTACGGAAAACGAAGTGATCTTGAGTGGTAAGGATTTTGAATCCCAAGTGCTTAGCCTTGACCAGGTGCGCGATAAGATTGCCAAAGATCCGATTGTCGAAAAGAAGCTTGTTCGCCTTATTCCGGCGGACCTGAAGAACTCGATCCTCAAACTGGCTCAAGACCTCCTCTCATCGAATCTTTCTTACAATCAAATTGAGTCCAGTGCCCGCCGGGAAGAAGCAAAAAAGAGAATCGAGCCCGCTATTGTTGAAATCGCTAAGGGTGAAATGATCATTCGAGAAGGCGAGCGCGTCGAACGCAAACATCTTTTACTTTTGGATGCTCTAAAAAACCTTCAGGAAACTAGAGCGGATTTAACAAGTTATATTGGATTTGTTCTCCTTCTATTTGTTTTGATTTTTGTTCTATACGGCATCGGCGCCAGAAACTTTAAGCGCTTTCGGCTAAGCGCCAAGGATCATCTTGTTCTAGGAGGCTTTTCTATTATTTCGATTGCACTTGTCGCAGGCTTAAATACAACTTTTGAAGCTGCTCTGTCTCGCGCGTTGAGTGGACATCCTGTCCATATGCTCCTCCCCTTTGCCTTTGTGGGAATGAGCCTAAGATTGTTTACGAGTATTGAAATTGTTTTTTTCTTTAGCATTTTGTTTGCCACCTGTGTTGCGTGGCTCCTTAAAGATCCCTATATGGCTCGAACCGCCTTGATTGTTTCGATTACTGGCGCTGCAGCTATGCGTCACATCACCCAACGAATGGATGTTCTCCTGGCAGGCTTTATCGCAGGTATCGTACAAAGCATCCTTGTTTGCTTGGGCGTCATCATGGGGCTGACGGAATCCATAGGGCTTGAGTCGCAGTGGATGGATCTCGCAGCAACATTCGGGCTGTCGGTTGCTTCGGGAATCTTGGCGGCTGGCTTGTGTATGTTCACCCAACCTCTAATCGAATTTCTGGGTTATACGACAGATCTCCG
Organism: Deltaproteobacteria bacterium CG11_big_fil_rev_8_21_14_0_20_45_16; assembly: GCA_002787535.1. Classification (GTDB taxonomy): domain Bacteria; phylum Bdellovibrionota; class UBA2394; order UBA2394; family UBA2394; genus 1-14-0-20-45-16. Next base: position 6,319 of record PCXB01000068.1, on the reverse strand, counting down.
ACTTATGGAGTTATCGAATACCAATCATCCCCTACTTCGAGAGTTAATTATGAACGCGCCGGGTACTTACTTTCACAGCTTTGCGGTAAGTCAACTTTCCGAAAAAGCCGCAGAGGCAATTAATGCCAATCCTTTGTTTGCACGAGTAGCCAGCCTCTATCACGATGTCGGTAAGCTTAAGAAGCCACAATACTTTATTGAAAACATCCAAGGTGAGAATCGCCATGACAAGCTCGTCCCTTCAATGAGCGCCCTTATCATTTCCAACCATGTGAAAGAAGGGATTGATCTTGCCGAGTCCCACAAACTGCCACGCGCTATCGTTGATTGCATCCCGCAACATCATGGTACGGCTTTGATTTCCTATTTTTATGACAAGGCCAAACAAAATATTGCCGAAGGCGAAGAGGTCGATGAAAGAGACTTTCGATATCCAGGCCCAAAGCCTCAGACGAAAGAAGCTGCCATCATTATGCTCGCTGACGCTGTTGAGGCGACAGCCAAAAGTATGAGCCACGCCAGCATGGATCAACTCAAACAGAGAGTGAATCAAACCATAAGAAGATTCTTCTTGGATGGTCAATTGGATGAATGTGAACTAACACTCAAAGACCTAAATGCCATTGGGAACGCTTTTGTAAATGTTTTGCAAGGAATATATCATCAACGAATTGACTACCCCCATCTCCAAAAAGGTCCAACTGGCGATAATGATGATGACGATGAACATTCGACCATTGGGTCTGTGGTGAAACGTGCCAGCACGAAACGTCCTTAAAAAAAATAAGTTTAGATTGATCGCACTTGATGTTCCCAAAGGATTAAAAACCTCCTGTCTTCATAAACTTTCTCAGATAGTCTTCAAGTACTTTGAGCTGTCTCCGAAGAATCTTGAGCTTCAATTTGTGCACTCTAGACAAATGAAGGAACTCAATTCTCAATTTCGATTCAAAAATAAAACAACGGACGTATTGAGTTTTAAGCTTGATACCTCCGACTTAATAGGATGCATCGTTATCGATCTCGATGTGGCTGAAGTCCAATCCAAGCGGTTTGGCCATAGTCTAAGCCAAGAAATCCTTGAGCTCTACCTCCACGGCCTTCTTCATCTATTGGGCTTTGATCACGAAACGGCGCCTGATTTTGATCTAATGGCGCGATATCAGGATTTCTTTCTAAGCCAAAACCTGTCTAAGATATCCTAACTAAATGTGAACCAATGTTGGGATGGATAGCTTTACAGTTTTGCGCGGGTCTTCTTATGAGCTTAGCTCATCCATTTCGATGGAATGAGATCGAAATTGACCCAGGAATTCTAAACTTTATTTCGGCCTCGGTTGGAATCGCGGTCTTCATGAAGGTCAGCAGTCTTCGATCCAAAGGACGCACAAGATTTCTTCTGGGCCTCTGGGGCGGATGGGTTTTTTATTTTGTAAGCCTCTATTGGATTGTCTTTGCTTTGAAAGTTTATGGGGAACTTCATGCCATTGTCGCGCTGTTCAGTGCGGCAGCACTTTCGCTATATTGCGCGCTCTATCTGGGTGTCTGGTCCTGGCTATGTGGCCTGACTCGAGTCAGAGATCTTAGCATTTTTCATCGCATCATAATATGGGCCAGCCTCTGGGCTGGACTTGAAAGCCTGCGCGAATATTTGCTGACAGGTTTTCCTTGGGCTGAGATCGGGCAACATTTTGCAGCTTGGCCAAGTATTGCTAAAACAGCCAGCCTTTGGGGCGTTCATGGATTGAGTTTTTGGTGGATCGTTACTGTCTCAATTGTTCTGCATTTAGATGAATGGTGGCAATCCAAGAAGGCGCGCGTTGGTCTCAGTTCTCTGGCCATCTTCATTGTAATTGTTGCCGTGACTAGTCATTACCTTTATTTTGATCGAGCTCAATCGGATTCCAAAAATTTCAGGGTATCTGTTATTCAACCGAATATTGATCAAGGAATTAAATGGAATGCTCAAATGGCGGGTAAGCATTTAGAAAATCTAATCGAACTCACCCGCATCGCCAGCCAAAACCAACCTGACTTAATTGTTTGGCCCGAAACTGCCTATCCATTTTTGCTGGCCAACAATCAACGTCAGATGCCCTTTGAATCAAGTATCCCGCTATTATTCGGCGCGGTTTTGTCCGAGGCTAGAATGAATCGAAATTCAGCCATTTTGCTTCAAAATGACCAGATGATATCTCGATATGACAAGGTTCATCTCGTACCTTTTGGCGAATATGTACCTTTCGAAGATTATTTGCCTCTTGAGAAGCTGGTGGCAAATGTCGGAAGATTTTTGGCTGGCTCAATGAACCAAGGGGACATCATGGTCAAGGATCTCAATATCGGACCCCTTATTTGCTATGAGGACATATTTAGCTCGCATAGCGTTCATCATGCGCGAGAAGGAGCTCAACTCCTTGTCAACCTTACCAATGATGCGTGGTATGGAGCCTCGTCGGCTCTTGCCCAACATGCGGCCCTATCGAAACTCCAAGCCTATCAAACCGCTCTGCCTCTCATACGTGCCACCAATACAGGTTTAAGTTTGACTCTGGATTTTAGCGAAGAAAAAGAGCTCGAAATTAACAAACAAGAAATCCTGACATCGACCCTCAGCATTCCAACTAATCCGACAAAAACCTTTTTTGTCATGACTTATCCCTTGATGCAGTGGATCTGGTGGATCATTTTTGCTATAGCGTTTTTATGGAAATCAAAAGTACCGAGAAAAAGGATCTTCTTTCCCGAGTAAAAGAGACCATCGAGAGGCTTGAAAATCTCAGGAGGTTGCTTTGACGTTTCTCGCTTGAGAGACGAGAAAGCTTCGCTTGAAGAGCAAGCGGCCGCGCCAGAATTTTGGAACGATCCTAACAAGGCCCGAGAAACAAACTCACGCATTGAAGCCATCAACAGAATTCTCAATCCTTTTGACCAGGTCGAGATTAGCCTCAATGAATTATTAGAAATCATCGACATCACAGCGTCGGGAGATTCCTTGCTCGATGAGGTAGCTCAGAGTTTGGCCTCCAATGAATCGAGCATTCGCCAACTCGAACTTCGCCAAATGTTGTCCGCTGAAGAAGATCGAATGCCAGCTATCGTTAGCGTCAATGCTGGATCAGGCGGAACCGAGGCCCAAGACTGGGCTCAAATGTTGCAACGAATGCTACTTCGTTATGCCCAAAAGAAGGGTTTTCAAGTGGAGCTTGTAGACGAGCAAGCCGGCGAAACAGCTGGCATTAAATCCTGTTCATTTATTTGTACAGGCGACAATGCTTATGGCTATTTTAAATCCGAACGCGGTGTCCATCGCTTGGTGCGCATTTCCCCATTTGATGCAAATAAACGTCGCCACACTTCTTTTGCGGCGGTCGATATTGTTCCCGAAATTGATGATTCGATTGAAATTGAAATTCGCCCTGACGATCTCAAAGTCGATACCTATCGATCCGGCGGCGCGGGTGGACAACATGTGAACAAAACGGAATCAGCCATTCGAATCACCCACGTCCCGACAGGAACAATTGTTGCCTGCCAGTCGCAGCGATCCCAACATCAAAACCGAGATACCGCGATGAAAATGCTGCGAAGCAGACTATACGAGCAAGAGATGCAAAAGCGCCAAGATGCTGTAGATTCCCGGAATTCCGAAAAGCGAGAAATTAGCTGGGGCTCCCAAATCCGTTCTTATGTTATGCATCCTTATCGAATGGTCAAAGACCACCGAACGGACTGCGAGTCTTCGAATGTAGACGCGGTAATGGATGGAGGCCTGGAAGATTTTGTCGAATCTTTTCTTTGTTGGGCCAAGAGAAGAAAAAATAATCTCTAGAGATTTAGTACACCCGCTTTAATTATTATATCCTTCGACAAGCCTGGGCGAGAAATCGCCCAGGTTTTTTTAATTCGCTGATAAATAGCGGCCCGCCGCATCCGAAAAAATATTAATATTGTGATGAATGGAACAGTTAGCCCGCTTCTCTTCGACAGCAAAACTATAAATGGGCGTTTGATCCAGACGAAGTCGAATAATCTCGGAATCAAACACTCGCAACTCAACTTCGTTGTTTGGCCGAACATTGGAGCTAATGACAAATGGCAATTCCAAATTTGGCTTTCCATCCACCAAACTAAATTCATACCGCCCATGATCAAATCCCAAAGATCGCCACTGAATTTCAAGTACCGACTGTCGGGCTCGAGTGTCGGCTTTCCAGTTCAAAATATTTTGCGAATTTAACTCAACAATAGCTTCATGGCTTGAACTCTCGACACGCTGAAAGCTCGCCTCACAATTATCGGTCGCCGAACTTTCATCAACAATTTGAATTCTGGCAAAATACAATCCTCCACGACGACCCATGGTCTCAGACCGCTCCCGCAAGCGTGCGGGGTCTTTCGCAGCTTCAGCCGCATCTCTGGCAAGGTTTCCCGTTGAGCCCCCAGGGCCAGGACGAAGTTTGGGAAGATTTTTGGAGGAACCACAGGCCGTCAGGGCGACCGCCAACACAATCCAAGAAATAGGAACCTTAAACATACAGGTAGTCATAACATTCGAAGCAAGGAAAGTTGAGCAAAGATCTTTAGATTATAAAGGCTTTTTGCCCAAAAGTTCGTCTGCAGGCTTTTGCCAGCCATGTTTGGCAAGAAAGCCAAGGACTTCTTCGTTAGTTGAAAATAAATGGGGCGGTAAATTTTCAGGTTCGAAAAACTCGAGCCGATCCAATTTTTGCTTTTCGCTATCCGAAAGCTGGGGCTTCTCAGCCTCGGAGAGTCTTAGCAGAAAGACATAAGTTGCATAAAAATAGCCATCACCCCCGTGGTAACTAATTCGACCTAAATACTCAAAGCGTGAGCCATGAATCTCAAGAGAAGCTTCCTCCTTAAACTCTCGGGAAGTCGCCACGACAAGATCGCGATCCCTCTCCTCCATACGTCCACCAAGCAAGCCCCAGGTTCCACGTTCATTGGCGGAGGCTCCCACTCTACGCGCTAAAAGAACTTTGTTAGCTTTCATCGCAACAACGATACCAGCAACGCGAATGCGAGCTTGTGTGTATTGGCCAAAAAATGGCTGCTCTCGGGCTATTAACTCTTGAAGATTTAACTGACAAATATTATTGGAAAAACAAAAACCGGGGAGGAGAAAAAACCCCAGCCATAGCAAATAAAAAGCTCCCCTCCGCATCTCAGAGTCCGATAGTGACCAAGAGATATTAGAAAGAAAAGTGAAAATTCAATTTAGAGCAAGATTTCGGCGACGGAACGAAGGACAAAATCTGGACGTAGCTTGGAAGCCTTTAAATCTTTCCTCTTAGTTTCTCCAGACAAGACCAAGAGACTTTGAATTCGGGACGCCTTGGCCATCAAAATATCCGTCTGCAAGCGGTCGCCAATCAGAATCATCTTTGATCGCGAACATTTTTGTCGTCGGATTACTTCGTCAATCATCCAGGGATGCGGTTTACCATAAACCGCGATGGGTTTTTTGCGACAAGTCTTTTCTAAAAGCAAAGCTATCGATCCGCAATCGGGCTCCGGCCCCCGGTCAGTCGGACAAAAAAAGTCGGGATGGGCAACAAAGTAAGGCACCCCCTTATCAATTAAGCGACTGGCAAATAATAATTTAGAATAAGTAAGTGTCTTGTCAAAACCAACAACGACAGCCTGAGGTTTAACGGAAGTATGAATAATCCGAGACCGCTTAAGCATGGACTTCATCGCTGGTGTGCCCAAGCAATAAACTCGCTTCAATCCTTTTGATTTTAGTCCCCGAATAAGCGTATGCGTTGACATCACAATTTGCGACGCCTCGCAGGGGAATCCCATTTTGCGCAATTTTCTTACATACTGAGCATCTGATCGAGAGGAATTATTTGTGAAATAAAAAACTTTTTTATTTAGACGGTGAAGTTTATTCACCAGACTCTTTGCACCCGGCAGGACTTTCCGCCCCAAGTAGAGGGTTCCGTCAAGATCAAACAAAAAAATCTCTTTCGAAGCGAATTTTTTACTAAAGTTAGACGCAAATTTAATAGCCACAGCCGCTATGATCCCCAATTTTAAGGCATGCTGTCATGCAGGATTATCAGCCTTCTCTTCCCAAGCTAAAAACTCAGTGTTATGCTGATTCCACGATGATAAACATCGAGCCGTTCCTACGGTATACGGTTTGAAGGCTGGATATTCTTGAACCGATATTAGTCTGAACGGGGTCGGTCCCTGAAAGTGGTGTGCCTAATTTTCGGATATGGCCTGATGCTTTTAACACCTTCCCCACCTAGCATAGCTGGGTTCAGAATAGAGCCTTCGCGCGGTA
>PCXB01000018.1:29737-48486 GCA_002787535.1 Deltaproteobacteria bacterium CG11_big_fil_rev_8_21_14_0_20_45_16 | reverse complement strand
CAAAATCCTCCAAAAAGTAGGCTACCTAAACTCCCAATATTGCTCGCATATGTTTAACTGACCAACAGAATCGGGAAAAAGACACAAATCGTCCCCACAGGTCCCTGAGAGATGGACACAGGCGCCCCAGGCTTTTACGAACATTACAATGATTCCAATGCCTTCGATGGCACCCTTCTTGCTAAACCTATTGTTAGCTAGGGAAGCAATTTTAGCTTTAAAAAGGGAGAATCTATGGAAAACGAAGCCAGCGTAGTAGCGAGAAAACTTGAGACATACTTTCGATCTCAAAATGACATGATTGAAGAAACACTTCCTCCAGCCAACGATGAACCCGGCCTCATAAAAAATGCGTTGATCGTCTTTCTAATGTCCTTCGCCATCTTTTTCACCAAAATAACTTTGATGATTACCCAGTGGGTCCGAAGACTCGAAGGCGTCTAAAAGGCCACCAACAGAGTGGCCTGATGATTGAGCGCGTCCATATATTCGCCATGGCTGCCCATTCCAAATAAGGGCACGTCTGGAAATACTTTTCGCACCAATTCCACATCTGAAATACTACGTTCTTTATCTCGAAAATGGGCGGTTGATGAAAACATCATAAGCAGTCGAGGCGAAGGAACCTGGGATTTCAATTCTTCCAGAGTCGTCAGACCGTCGACTTCGATATACTTAATTTTCTTCTGACCTAAAAAATGCTGCTGACCAAAATCTAATGATTCTCCGACAGCCACCATTCCTGTCGTCATCTCACTACCTAAAAGTGAGATGACACGATGAGATTCACCTATCAACTTTGAAGACCTTCGCGGCATCATCGGTTTTTCGACGATATACATATTGCCCATATGCTTCCGAAACTCATCAGGTGCCATCATGGGCATATCATCTTCACTCATGAGGTGTTCGCATAAACGATAAAATGCCGGCTTTTCGTCAATTTCAATAACGAGATTCTCAGACATTCGATTGATTCGAATGGCTCCCGCTTCTGGACGAATGTTTTGAATCAAAGCTTTTACGGGATCCTGATTTTCTATCAAAAATCCAATCAAACAATTCGAGTAAATTTGAGCATTATGGAGGAGGCTACATTGAGGTATGCCATAACTCGCTCCAAAACCAAAAACACTCAGGTTGGGAAAGCGGTTCTTAATTTTGTCAAAACCTTGTGAGTTCTGAAAATGAATCGCATCGGCGACCATGAACAAACTATGAGATTCCGTCTCGCTAAGCTCCAAGGTTTCCAAATATCGAACAACTTCGGAAGCCCAAAGATCTTGCTTCTCTCTCAAGCTATGAACCTTAAAAATCCTATCGTCGGTCTTCACATCTTTAAGGCATAGGACGATAAGACCGCCCTCTCCCTCGACAAATTCCTTCTGCCCCCAGGCCGACCAAGTGGAGCATCCCATATGAGGAAGGTCTCGTAGGTTCCGAGAAATAATTCCCGTAAAAATCTCAGGTTCCAAAACATGATCATAAGTAAAGCCTACAAATGCGAAATCAGGCTTCAGAGCACCAAGTTTCTGAAGGGCTTGGCGATAGGCTTCCTGAAAAGCCTTTTCGAGTTCACGAGTTCGACTAAGTCCAATACCGGCTTTCACAAGTTCATTCTTCTCCTAATTGATTAGGTCTTACAAGCTAACAGGAGGGCTTTTTAAAAGTTCGTCGGGAACAGCGGCTTCTTCCAGACTAAGGCTCTTTAAAATTGTCTTTTTGTAAACACCTAAGCGATCATTCATCTCTGCAAGATCCATAAGCACGGGACGTGCCATCAGTCGGCCATAACTGTCCTTCAAAACACTTACGATGGGACGTTGAAATTTAAGAGGATCTCCTCCAGCGACAAAAACCTGACAAACTTCCCCGGATCGGAGCTTTACTAAGGTACCCACAGGATAAATGCCCATCCAATTGACAAATAGTTTTAATAAAGTGGAATCATATTCGCCCTTCAACGATAGCATTTTAGCCATTGCTTCATCAGGCAAAAAGTAATCTGTTCCCTTGCTGTAGTGGGTATAAATTCTAAAATGCGCCAGAATTCTAATCATTCTGGAAAAGAAATGGGCATAACACTTCGTCCCGTTCGAATCATAAATGCCAGACTGCCCATAGGGCTGCCCAAATTCCAAAAGGCTTAACTTTTGCAGCTCAGATAGCGGCCAAACTTCCTTCAAAGCTCCCACTATGTCAAATAGTCTCAAGGCCTCGTCGTTACTAATTCGACCAATATTACAATCCTTGCGAGCGACATAGAGCAACGCGTGGGACAAGCAGGATTCCGCCAGCTCGACGATTACCCCTCCCGGCAATCCAAGCGAACGTCCCCAGGCAATCCCCGCGACACAAACGTCAGCTGCCAAATAGCCGAGAGGTCGCTCACGCCTCTTCATCAGATTGGATCTAAAAACTTGTAGCAAATCTTCTTCTGCCATCATCGAAAGATCTTTAATTAGAGTTTCGCGTGGTGGCAGATCAAAACTTTTTGAACTTTCGAGGTTGTCAAAACAGATTTCCGCAAACAAGCGCAACTTCTCATGGATCACCAGTGTGATGACTTCCATATCAGCCAAATTGGCGCGATCCTTGTCATCATTGAGGTGAAATCCCTGAAGACTCTCCACGCCATATCCTTGGATGCCCAATTTTGCCAATTCGGTATTTACCCAGCCAATGGGATCTTCCAATTTTATGGGAGCTGCCGCTACGACCCATAAAAATCCTAGGAGAGACTCTCGCTCCAAATTTTCCGGAAATCTCAGAGCGCCCAGTCGTTTATTGCGCATGAATCGAAGTAAGAATCGATGCTTATGAAACTGTCGGACTTTGGCCTTCATTCGAACATCATTGATATAGATTTGCTCCCCTCGAAAAGTGATTTCGATACTCTCAAAACCCGGGATACGACGAAGCGCTTGAATGGCCTGAAGAAGACTATCCAGACATCGTTCAAAAATAGAGTTGGTACGATCGTGCACTTCGGTTTGACGCAAAAATGTAAACAGGCTTTCAAAAAATGATGCTGCAATAATTCTTGGAGATACGATTTCACCGCCCTCAATCTCGACATCTAGCTGCTTCGAATCTACAGCCACAATCAAAACCTCGCCTTTAGTTTCGATCGCAATTTAGCACTCTGAAATATCAATTTTTTCTCCGACCCTATCCATCGCCGAAACTCCGACTGAAGCGCTCTATCCGTTGAGCTAACGGCAACACTTAAAATCACTTCCCTTTCCTTAGGATACTTCGGCCAAAACCAAAATTTACGAGCCTTTACGTAAAAATCTAAGGTCTCTACGAGCTTGGCGCCGAGAATTTTGAGCCCAATAATAAACCAAAGTGCCATTTCGTCTTCTGGACTATCTCGCCAAGCCCCCACATCAAAAGCCATTCTGACAAAATCTTTCCATGCATCAAAATTGGATAGTTTCTGAAGCTCGATCAACCACTTCCGCTTAAGATTAGGGCGCAGTCCGGTAAAAATTTTCAGCGAAACCTCTCCAGGCAACGCCACCCGTTCCAAATGTTCACAAGCTTTCTCGATTACTCGTGGGGATCGAGCCTGCAAGCATTGTGCTAAAAAAACCGGGAACTTCGGCCATCTCAATTCTTGCAACTCAGAAAGGGCCGCTAAGATTTCTTTTTCTCCCCACGAAGGCAACAACTTCTCTAAATCGACTCCATTTTTTATCAAGGTGTCCAAAAAGCGTCGCTGTCCGACGGAACTACCGCGTTGAATAAGAATATTAAAAGTATATTGGAAGTATTTCGGGTCACAGAACAAAACAAGTTCTTTAGCTATTTCTTGGCGTGAACTATTTGCAAAAGCTTCCGCCAAGACCTCAAGATTCTTCTCTGTACTTAAACTTAATCGTAATTCTTGTTCGATATCTGAAAACCGCTTATTCAATTCAGGAAATTTTTTCCACAGTCGAAACCGTTTGAACGTAAACAGCAAGAGACCGGCATGAAATCTTTTGATGACCGATTGAATAATCGTTTTCACAGAACTCATTAGCGAGCCTGCTTGCGCCTCTGAAAGTTCCTTGGTCTTTTCTAAAAAGCCCAAGTAATGAACAAGCAAATTAAAGTCTACCTGGTTCTCGTCATAGCTCTCCATCTCTCTTCGAAGAGCTTTAATTTCCTGAGGTATAAATCTTAGAATCTTTTTAGCCCTGTCCGACACCGCGGCATCCGAAAGTTCTTGTTTTAATCGATCAGCCGCCTTTTGATCATAGAGACCTAAGGCTCCCAACTTCTCAACGATAAGATCCGCACCAGGCAAGTCCCACGTTCCGTCAGCATTCCATGACTTATCAAGGCCATCTTTCTGATCTCCAAACTCCCCCTCTAAAACTTCCTTAACAAACTGAGCCTCAAATTCATCACTGTCTTCGGCAATATCTAGAGACTGAAGCGCCTGCGTCTCACTCCCGACATCATGATCACTAAAGCGATTGTAGAGAGAAACCTTGATATTGGGAGATGATTTTCTCCATAGAACCGATGCAAGATCAGATTCCGAATCAGAGTCCAATCCATCACCCTCACGAAGCGCCTTCTTGATCATCTCGACCCATTCGAACAACTCTTCAGCTGTAAGCCCGCCCAAAAAGTTAATAGACTTTACACCTTCATAAAATAGCGCATACGAAAGAGTAAATTCGGGAGTCTTCGCTCTAAATGCCTGCTCACCGTTGAAATAAACCGAGGACATCAGAAGGTCGAATCGAAGAGACGCCCCGCGTCCATACGGCTGAACCAAATGAACATTAAGATTATTGTTGATAAAATTGAGTTGCTGTTGGATTTGACGCGCATCTCCTCCATACAGCCCAGATAAGCGATAAAGCTTCTCGAAGTCCCGGTAGATGGCTTCAGCATGTTTCTCAGAACTCATGATACAATTTAGGATAACACCCTCTATGGAAACGCCCAAGATCAACGAGCAATCTATTCCCAAAACCCTGGATCGCTATGAGCTTCAGGAACGGATCGGCGCGGGTGGAATGGGTCTCATCTATAAGGGCTATGACACAAGGCTCAAGCGCCCTGTAGCCATTAAAATGATCTCGGATCGTGTCAAAGACGATTCTGTGCGGAAAAATATTCGAGAACGATTTTTCAATGAAGCCCGTGCTGCGGGCGGGATTTCCCATCCGAATATTGTTCAGATCTACGATTTTGGTGAGATCAGTGACATTGTCTACATTGTCATGGAATACATTGAGGGTGAGACCCTTGAACAAATTCTTAAAACTCGAGGCACTCTAAATATTGAGCAACTTTTGAAGATTTCAAAAGAAATGGCATCCGGTCTTGGCTTTGCTCATAAACGCGGAATCGTTCATAGAGATATTAAACCTTCAAATATAATTATTGAAGCCAACACTGGAGTCGCTAAGATTTTGGATTTTGGAATTGCCAAATTTATAGACGAAGAGGAAATGAAGTTAACCTCGACTGGGATGGTTCTTGGAAGCACACATTACCTATCTCCTGAACATATCATTGGAAAAAATTTAGACGGACGCAGTGATATTTTTTGTCTTGGCACTGTGCTCTACGAAGCCGCGTCAGGACAATTGCCCTTTCGAGGGACCAATTCAAGCACAATTCTATATAAAATCGTGCATTTTGACCCCCCACCACCGACAGAACTACGGCCTGAACTAAATCTCAGCATATCAAAAATGATTATGCATTGCCTGCAAAAAAAGAACTCGGATCGCTACCAAAAATGTGAGGACCTAATTGAACTCGTCACGAAAATTGAACGTGAACTGATCTCCAAATCCAGCGGCGAAACAGCCAATCCTGGCGCGGCCCAGATCGTTCAACAGTCGTATTTTGTTCGCGATAGCCAACTCTTGACATCGCTCGTTACGCAAAAGAAGCTTAGTTCCGAGGAGGCAGGCTTATACCGTGGAAAAATTGTTTATGACGCCATCGTCAATGACGGTGTGCTTACTGAAGACGATCTCGCCTCAACAATTTCAGAATGCCTCCAAATACCGTGGATACCAAAAGGTCGCCTAAAATCTGTTCGAGTTTCTAGCAGTGCTTTTAAACTTCTTCCCTTAGAGGTTTTAAAAAAATATAACCTGCTCCCTTTCTTCAAAGATGACTCCAAAAAATCAATTAGTATGATTGTTGATGGTTGTAGTGACTTTCAAGCCCATCCCGAAGTGGCCCAGTTATTTGGAAAGTATTTCTTTCAACTTTATATTGGGGGAAAAAGTGTCGTTCAGCGGCTTATTCAACATAAGCAAAGCGGCGAACTTAGTGGAGGCATTCTTACAGAGACCGGCGAGATCTACAACGATGCCGATATTCAGGACAAAAGGGTTCTATTGATTGAGCCGCAACAAAATTATCAGCAAGCTCTTGTAAATCTGTTCAAAGGCCATGATCAATCTCTAAGTTTGTCGACAACCATTCAGGATGCCGTCGGCAAAATGAAGTCAGAAAAATTTCATCATGTCTGGGCAAACCGCGATCTTGTCGGAGACGAAATCGCCTTTGAGTCCATCATCATTCGCTCCAATCCAAGCTGTGATGTTCGATTTTACGATCAACTCGGCGAGGAACTATTTGAAGATTCTATTCAGTATGTCAAATTTCGAGAGTTCTTTGTAAGGGTTCTCCAAGTTTTCCTTTACCAAGGTCCGAAAGAACAAAGGCAAAAGGCTCAAGAATACGCATCCTTGGCCGTCCGCCTGGCCCGCATCCTGACTCAAAATCAGAAAGAACTGGACGAAGTTTATTTTTCAGCGCTTTTTTATCGGATCGAAAAGCTACGAAACGTAAATCGCCGTCTTTCAGATATTTTTTCGGGTATATATCGATTTAAACATATTATGGATTGTGTGCCGGAACGCTATGATGGGCGGGGCCCTCTTGCGATCAAAGCCAACTCGATCCCCATCGCTAGTCGAATTTTGGCCATTCTAGAGTTATTTGAGAAGATTAATCCCGAGATGAAAGATTTTAATGTTGATCAGTATTCCAAACTCAAAGAGGTGTTGGACATGGCCTCGGGCAAACAGTTGGATCCCATCCTTGGTGGCCAGCTACTTGAACTCATTCGTCCCTCGGAGAGACCTGCACGCATCAAGAAAGTAGCGATTATTGATGGCGATCCTGATTTTTCTGCGCAACTTCAAGCTCACCTCAAACGCATTGATGCCTCGGCTGTGATCTATCCCGATGGGGCTTCGGCGCTATCAGGAATTAAAAAAGACCGACCTGATTTGATTATTACGGAAGTTATGTTGGCTAAACTCGACGGCTTTGCTCTTGCCGCTCGCATCCGTGCCGATCAGATCTTACAGAGTATTCCTTTTATTTTTGTATCGGAATCTCAACGAACTGAGCATTCAACAAAAGCCATTCAGCTGGGCGCCGAAGACTTCATTTCAAAGACTTCTGAGCCACAATTTATCATTGCTAAAGTCGAAAAAATTCTAAATCGACCTTAAGTTATTTCTCGAAATAAATAATTTCGTTTTGACGAATCAAGCCCAGTTTTTCGCGCGCCTCATCTTCTAGAATGCGCGTTGGCATTTCGGCCATAATATCCATACGCCTCCGCAACTCTCGGTTGGACTCCTCCAGAGTTTGAATATGATCAGAGGTTCTATTCATTTGCGATTTTAGACTTAATAAATCTCGAATTCCATTGTGAGAAAAGAAAATGACAGCCAACACGACAAAAGTCTCAAGAGAGAGATAAATAGAAAACTTCTTCCAGCTCACACGTAGACTTCTAGAAAAGATTCGAGTCGCTCGATGCTCTCACCCTGAAGGTTCTGAAACATAATACCAAGGCCTCGAGGTTCATGATCAACTTCTTGCCGAACGATGACACCATCACACTCGAACACCTGAGGATCTCCGGGGATCGAAAAAGATAGATGCATCAGGGAATAGAGTGGAAAGCTCAATCCTGTTCGTAAAAACATGCCAGTTTCACTAAGAGTCGTGCTCCATGCAAAGTGAGATTGATCAAATATCTTATATTGAACTTTCTGTTGGAACCAAACTCTCTTGGATGAGCGCAACTCTCCTGAACTCCGTTCCTTGGCGTCCTTCAACATCCATTGAATTCGCAAGGCAACTTCTTCAGGCGGAGTCGAGTCAACAACACAACCAATGGAGCCTTGTTCCTTCAAATCCTTTAAAGCCTTACGATCCAGGCCAGCCGATATAAGGGAAAGCATCGGCGCATTGACATTTAATTTAAGACTCTCAATCTCCTTGCGCAGATGATCTCGTCTGGCGTCAAGAATCAAAAAATCAGCGTTGGCCTTCAAGGCCTCTTGCACATTATCGACTCTCTCAAATTTTAAGCCCGACTCTCGTAGAGCCGGTCCCCACAAATCTTCGAACGCACCCAATCCAACGACCAATTTATTCAAGGACATCTCTCTATTATCCACGAAAATGCCGCCATTAGCCAAGATCCAGCTCTAAAAGCAGCGCGTCAACCCCCTAGAACCCCAAATTCGCTATAATAGATAAAGGAGTTTCAGGCTTTGTCGAACGCATTATCTCAACTTAACGCAGCACCGGAGCTCAATTTTGAGGATCTGGAAGAGATCAAAATACCGATTGATCTCTTTGAGTTGTTGCCTTTTGAGTACTGCCGCGAACATCAAATCCTTCCTCTTCGCTTCGATGAAGAAACGCGAAGCCTAAGCATGGCCTTTGTCATGCCGGAGTTTGCAGATAATTTGGATACATTGCGTAAGCAACACTCCCTCGAAAATATTTTTACTTTTCATATTAGTGCCGAAGTCTTCGAGCAAGTTTTTGATAGATTTGAAGCCCTAAACGAAAAACGAGACTCCGGGATTCAAGAAACACCCGACAACTTCGAGAAGTCTTGGACGATAGCCCTCATCGAAAGTCCAGGCGAGGTTCGCAGCGCCATGAAAGTTATTTTGGAAAGCCAACGTTATGCGGTTTTGTGCTTTGATTCCGAGGATGACTTCCGGGAGGATTTGCTCAAGCTTCATCGACGCCTTCAAGAAGACGAGGATCTGGTGAATCTGGCTGAAAATCATCGACTCGTTCCTTTCCAAAGTGTGATGGCAAGAAAAGAATCCCTGAAAACTCCCAAAACATTTTGTGATTTTGTTTGGGCCCATTTCAACTACATTCGGGTGGCCTTACTCGAAGATCGATGGGTTACGGGAATCCTCGATCAAGCGAGTCTAGCCTCAAGCGAAAACTCCGACGATCTTGGCTTCTTTTTGAGACATGCCGATTACTACCATGCCGCCATTGAATGCTTCAAGAAAGGCAATATTTTTCAGGGCGTGGAACTGTTGGAACAAGTACCCGCTGCGAACGCGCATTATATCAAAGCAAAAATTCTTCTCGGAAAAGCTTTCCTCAAGAAGCATAATTTTAACAAGGCCACCATTCACTTTCAAAAAGCCTACGACCACTGGTGTGAAGATCCTGAGGGCTTGGTCAATGAAACGATTCTCAAGCTTTTTTACCACCTTGCCTACACCTTTGAAAAAATGGGGCGGCTTGACGATGCTCTTAAGCTTTATGAGCGCGTCGCTGCGGAAGACCCACTGTTCCGAGAAGTTAGCCATCGTTTAGTGAAAGTAAAAAACAAGAGAAAGAAGGCCATCAAGGTCGGTGAAAGGAAATTGGGACTTCCGGCCTTTAGCAAAGAACATCGCGAGCAAAATCGCTATGAGAGACTTGAAGAAATCGGCAAAGGCGGCATGGGGATCGTCTATCGCGCCCGCGATCGAGTCCTTGGTCGTGAAGTGGCATTAAAAATCCTCAATTCGCATTTTAAGCACGATGAAAAAATTGTAGAAACCTTTTTGAGGGAAGCAAAATCTTTAGCTTCTTTAAATCATCTCAATATTGTGACAATCTTTGATGCAGGTATTGAAGATGGAAACTACTATATCTCTATGGAATTTATTGACGGCCGAACTGTACGAGACCTGTTGAAGAAAAAAGGTCACTTTCGACTTTCCACAAGTCTCGCCCTGTCTAAACAAGTTTTAAAGGCCCTAGCTTATGCCCATTCTAAACACGTGATTCATCGCGATATTACGACTAACAATATGATGTTGACGGAAACGAAGGTTGTAAAATTAATGGACTTTGGCTTGGCTCGCATCGTCAATCGGTTGCATTCCGAGCAATCCATCATTGGCGGCACCCCTTACTTCATGTCGCCGGAGCAAGTTGAGGGAGCCCCAATCGATCATCGAACCGACATTTATTCATTTGGAGTCTGTCTTTATGAGATGCTGACGGGACAGGTCCCTTTTCCCATGGAAAACCCGGGTTATCACCACCTCCACACCCAAGCCCCCGATCCGCGGAAAATAAAAGCCGACATCCCAGAATGGACCTCCAAACTCATTGCGAGATGTTTGGAAAAAAAACCAGAAAGCCGATTTCAGTCGGCTGATGAAATCTTAGAACATATTCGTAAACTCTCGAATGATCGTTCCCAAAGAAACCGAAGAGATGGAGTAAACGAATCATGATCTTTCCTCCTTTTCGAGGCTTTGTCAGAACCTTCGTCTTAATCTGCGTGGGCGTCTTTATCTTAGAGCAAATTGCGCTTTTTGGCCCCTTCGGGGACGGCTCTCTCTATCGCCAGATGATCCGCATGTTAGGTCTCGAGCCTCAACTTGCATTGCGAGGGCTAGTCTACCAACTCGTAACCTGGGTGTTCCTTCATGGAAACCTCATGCATCTTGTTTTCAATATGTTTGCCTTTTGGATGTTTGGAAGTTTGTTACAAGACACTTTTGGACAGAAGAGATTTATCAAATTTACGTTTTTGGCCGCGATCTTTTCGGCTCTCGTAATTATCTTATTCTCACTCTTTGATGAAATGAGTTTCAATACCCCGACTATTGGGGCGTCGGGTATTGTTTTTTCTATTTTGATTGCCGTGTCCTGCTTATTTCCCAATCAAGTCGTTCTGTTTTTTTTCGTTTTCCCTATGAAAATGAAATACTTCGCCTACCTCATGGTCGCCTTTGAGTTTTATGCACTCTATTCGAGCAACAACCAAGGCATCAGCAATATTGCTCATTTGGGAGGAGCCCTCTTCGGATGGCTATATGTCGCATGGTTCAATCGATCGGGACGCGGAGGCGGTCGATCCAATTGGTTCAAAACACTCATGGATCAGTTGCATCAAAGACGACGACGAAAGCATTTGCGAATCATCTATCCGGAGTCGAAGACTCGTTATCATTTTGAAGTGGGGGCCCTATGAACCAAGCGAAACCAGTCATTCGCGCACAACGCGTAAATCCATTTGAAGAGATTAAACGTTTGGTGGCTTCCAAATATCCCATCGTGTGGATTGAAAGCTGGGAAGAGGATCGTGTCGAATCAACTCTGCGCCGTGTTGCTGATAAAGGATTTACAAATCCCATTCCCTTTACGATTTGGAGTCAAACCGACGTTTCCAACTCCCAGAAAAACATCATCAACATCCTTCACGACTTTGCTCATGCCGATGACAAAGGACTCTTGATGATAAAAGACTTCAATTGGGAACTCGCTCCGACACCAATGCTCAAAAGAGCTCTTCGCGATGTCTTTCACTTAACGAAAGCTAATTTTAAAACTTTGTTTCTGGTTTCTCCTTATTCAAATATTCCAGAAGATATGATGAAGGATATCATCACGATTGATTTTGCTCTCCCAGACGAATCCGATCTAGATGGAATATTTCAGAGCGTTCTGAAGGCTTTTCCAAAGGTTAAAAATATCTTAAATGATGAGCAAAAGGGCAGACTACTCAAGGGGGCGCTTGGACTTACTCTTGACGAAGCAAAACTGACATTTCAGAAGATGTTGGTCGGAAAACAAGAGCTCAATGAAGAAGCTCTGGATACGGTGTTTTTGGAAAAAGCTCGGATCATCAAACGAGACGGCCTTTTAGAATTTGTTCCGACCAAATATAACTTGGATGATATAGGTGGATTGGAAAATCTTAAAGACTGGCTTAGGGATCGGAACAGTTTTTTCTCAGAAGATGCCAAACATGCGGGTATCTCCATGCCTAAAGGTGTCCTGATGACGGGAGTCAGCGGTTGCGGAAAGTCGCTGTGTACCCAGGCGATTGCTGCAGCTTGGGGACTTCCTCTTTATCGATTGGATATAAACAGAGTTTATGGTGGTGCCATCGGGACGCCTGAAGAAGGTTTTCGACGCGCCATTAAGCAAATTGAAGCCGTTTCGCCCGCAATACTTTGGTTGGAGGAAGTTGAAAAGAGTGTTGCTGGTTATCAAGAAGGAGACGGAGGCGTCACCGCCCGAATATTTAGTTCCTTTCTGACCTGGATGCAGGAACATACGAGTCCGGTTATTGTTGCGGCCACAGCCAACGAAATCAATAAACTACCACCTGAGTTGCTTCGCAAAGGTCGCTTCGATGAAATTTTCTTTGTGGATCTGCCAAACGAAAAAGAAAGAGGACAGATTTTTGAAGTCCATCTCAAAAAGCGCAATGCCGACATGACTCGATTTGATTTAGTTGAGCTTGCAAAAGCCACCAACGCTTACAATGGCGCTGAAATTGAGCAGGCCGTAATTTCCGGCCTGATTCTAGCCTTTAAGGACAATAAGAGAGGCCTTAAACAAGAAGATATATTCAAAGCTATCGGCCGCTCCGTTCCCTTAGCGACGACTATGGCTGAGCAGATTAAAGAAATTAAACGCTGGGCCGATACACGAGCCGTTAAAGCCTCTCGATCTTAGGGGCTATCCTCAGTTAAGATACCGAGGAATGGAAATTCCCACTTCTTGGCATCCCTTCGAAATCATCCGCAAATGGCGGCTTTTTTGGATGGATTTTTATAGTGATTTTGAACTTCGACATCCCGAGACTCGTCGACGATTGTCCATAGAGATTTCTATGGGCCTTGTCGCAGATCGTGACCAAAAGATATTTCAAAACATTATTAACCGCTTTCAGCAAGCCCGTCGGGTCATCTCATTTTTGGATTGGCCTCTCCTATTGGATTGGAACGAAAGACGACTTCAAGCCCTTTGCCTCGTGCAGATTCAAAAAGCTTTAGGAGCCTGTCACGATCTTGCTTCCAACCCCCTCCAAATTAAAATTGCGGAGCGCCTTCGAGAAATTCAAAACCTCATTCGATCGCATCCTATCGATGACCCCCCCCGTTTTGTCGATCTTATAGCAAACCGGATCGCGTTTTCGGCTCTACGCGAAGAAAGTAGCTATCTGAGTTCTCGCGTTGAAAGTCTTCGAGAGGCCGCTTAGGCTAACCGCATGGCAGTTGGGTTTTTCATTTTTATAATTGCTATTCTTTTTCATCGGGAGCTTTTGCTCGCCAGCCTATTATTGACGTTGAAAGCCCAGCCCCGCTCAACGGAGACCCATGCCATCGAACAGCGAGCCCGCGGACTTCGCCTCCCGAGATTATTTGTCTTTGATTCATTTAGTGCCGATATTTTGAGTCTTGGGCATTTAGCTCGTGGGTCTTGCTTTGTAAGACGTGAGCTTTGGGACGAACTGGACGCAAGGGAGCGTGACGCCCTGCTAACATGGTCAAGTCTAGCTAATCAACGATACCACCCGTTTCGACGCCTAATTGGATTTTTTTCAGTTAGGTCGATTGACCGCGCCTGCCTTTTGATGGCGACTCAGCCCATCATTCTCTCGAGCCTTCTTCGCAAAATTTTTGCGTTTCGAAAAAATTACGACGCCGATTCTCACCTTTCCGGGCTTGGTTTGTTGGGACCATCGTGGGCGTCGGACTGGCCCCCCTTGGATTCAAGGATTAAAGATATCAATCTACAGGCCGCTCGCCTTCAAAGTACGTAGTCTCTTTAGACCCCCACCCACCTTGTCAGTCGCAAGCCTTTTTGGGATATTGGACGATAGATGAAGGCGGTGAAAAAGAAAATCTCTAAGGCAAAGCCCAAATCCAAAGCGACGGCGAAATCTAAATCAAAAAAATTAAAACCCCCAGCGAACCTGCTTCCCGTCCTTGTCGAACCAAGCCATTCACTTCCAGCCGTGCAGGATAATTTGCCGGCCTATTTGAACTCTCTTAAAGCCTACCCACTCTTGAATCCCGAAACGGAGAAGGAAGTCGCTATTCGCTATCGGGAAAATCAGGACCCGGCAGCCGCCAAAACACTTGTCGTCTCAAATTTGCGTCTCGTCGTCAAAATTGCGATGGATTATATGAGATCGGGTTTTAACCTTCTCGACTTGATTCAAGAAGGCAATATTGGGCTCCTGCAAGCTGTAAAAGACTACGACCCCTATCGAAACGTTAAGTTTTCATCCTACGCCAGCTATTGGATCAAAGCCTATATTCGAACTTTCATTCTTAAGAATTGGTCTCTAGTAAAAATGGGAACAACACGAGCCCAACGCTCTCTCTTCTACAAATTACAAAAAGAAAAAAACCAACTCGAAGCTGTCGGCATCGTACCCGAGACCAAATATTTAGCGGAAAAATTTAGTGTCAAAGAACGAGAAGTCAATGAGATGACCCAAAGGCTATCCGGTCGTGATCTTTCTTTGGATGCGCCCTTAAGCCATCAGGATGAATCTGACGGCGGGAGCCTTCTTCAGATCCTCAGCGACGCGACAGAAGCGGCCGATGATCGCTTAGCCCAGGAAGAAATTAAAGAAGAGTTTACAGAACGACTCAATAGCTTTGAAAAAACGCTTTCCGGAAAAGAGCTTGTTGTTTTTCGCGAGCGACTGCGATCAGATGAGCCAAAAACTCTTCAAGAAATAGGCGATACCTATGGGATTACGCGTGAACGTGTCCGTCAAATTGAAAGTCGACTCCTTGAAAAACTAAAAGATTATATGAAGAAAAATGCTCGATTTATGGAGACGATTATTGACGTTTAATATCGCCCAAGAGCTTGTACCAATGGCGCAACATTGATTTTTTAAGACTGATGAGCTTTCGATCCAGTTGTCGTCTAATTCGCATCAAAAATGCTAAAATTCCGTGGGCCCGAACAGGGATCAGTTTTCTTAGCTCTTGAGGAATCATCTCAGAGAAGACGCTTCGCGTAACTGCCGTCTCGTCTCGAAACTGCAATTGTCCAGCTTCCGTCGGAGTCAACTCCAAGCTTTCTCCTAGATTTCGAAAATAAACACTACCCGTCAAAAATGAAAACAACTTATACAGTTGCTCCACAAAAAACCTCTCGTGCTCATGACTGGCCTGCCGAACAACTATAGTCTGTCGAGGTTGCCCAATACTGCCCTCGTAGAGAGTTAAAGGAATTCCAAATTTGATGACAATTTCATAAAGCTTGTTCTGTCGACGAATAGAAAGAATTCCGCTTAACGAAAGCTTTCTACAACTCGCAAATATTGCCCATAGTGGCATTCTTGAAAGTTCCGTAGGTTTGGCCTCAGGATACCAAGTATCCAAACGATCCAAGATATCCGATCTTAGAGGCTGTGTACTGATTTGAATCAGATCGTAAACGCTTCCGGTAAGTGCTTTATATAAGAACAAAGGATCTTGTGCGTCTTTAATATCGATCGCTTGGAAATTGTATTCTCCTTGATTCCAAGTAAAGGACTGCAAGAATGAATAAAGCGATTGTTGCTCAAGTAAGGCCGCCACTTCATCAGGATCGACACCAACGGTTTCACAGACGAGCTCGCCTAATAATCGAGGCTTACCTTCTTCTTCCAGAAGGTCTTTTTGAAGGTCTAAGAGTTGCTTAAGTTCAGTCTCATTGATCCAATTTCGATCTATCATCATTCGACCGAATAATTCTGGAACCAAGTTTGATTGGATCCTAAAAATCTCACCGTTATAAAACCAAATTTTTTTTCTCTTTTCACGAAACGAAAGTAATAGGGTCCCACTGAACGCATCGCGATTAAGTTTATCCAACAGAAGACGAGAGGATGCCACCATCAGTTGGCCGCTGGAGGGAAAGCTCGGACTAGCTACCTCCAACTTAGGACTTTCTTTTTGAAGCTTTCGCAACATTTCATGGCTCAAAAGAGCAGGAACCATGCCACGCGATTTATGCCCCTAGAGGCCTTAAAAGGCCAAAAGGAAGCGAGCCTATGATCTATCTTTCGGTTCGCCTGAAAACTTTTCTAGGCGAATTTTGTCCCCTTTAGCTTGATTGCCGGGCGCAGGAATCTTAAAGTCCAGCGATATGGCAATCCGAAAAAATAAAATTAGTGTTATTGGTGCCGGAAATGTTGGAGCGACGGCAGCTCACCTTTGCGCCTTGAAAGAGCTTGGCGATGTCGTACTTGTCGATATTGCTGAAGGCATACCTCAAGGTAAAGGCCTGGATATGTACGAGTCGACGCCCATCGAAAGGGTGAGCGTTAACATCACTGGAACTAATTCTTATGATGCCACAAAGGATTCGGACGTGGTGATTATTACGGCTGGAATTCCTCGCAAACCAGGCATGAGCCGCGACGATCTTCTTAAGACAAACGCTGGAATTGTAAAATCCGTATCGGAACAAGTCGCGAAATTTTCGCCCCATGCCATATTGATCATTGTCAGCAATCCGCTAGATGCCATGTGCCATGTGGCCAAAAGTGCGACGGGATTTCCAAAAGAGCGAGTCATGGGAATGGCTGGGGTTTTGGATACGGCCCGCTATCGAAGTTTTTTGGCGATGGAAATTGGATGTGCTCCAGATGATATTCAAGCTCTCCTACTTGGTGGTCATGGTGATACGATGGTTCCGCTTCCAAGTTACACAACGGTTCAAGGCATTCCCGTTACTCACTTTATATCTACGGACCGACTGGCTCAGATTGTTGATCGTGCCAAGAACGGCGGGATTGAAATTGTTAATTTTTTAAAAACTGGCTCAGCTTATTACGCCCCTGCTGCGGCAGCCGTTGAAATGGCCGAAGCCATCATTAAAGATCAAAAGAAAATACGACCGGTTTGTGCCTTTTTGGAAGGTGAATTCGGATATAAAGGAATTTATCTTGGAGTGCCCGTAATTTTGGGCGCCAAGGGGGTAGAAAAAGTTATTGAGATTGATTTGAGCGCTCAGGAAAAAGAACTTCTCAATAAGTCCTATCAAGCCGTTAAAGGCTTGGTGGAAGTCCTCGGATAGTCAAGTGGGGCGTACCAAGAGCACGTATACCGGATGCTTCCGTTTGACCCATGGGTTTTCAAAAAAACGGCCCTCGTAAGTAATTTCGTTGGCACCGATTTCCTCTAGAAGGTCTTTCGAAGTTGCATATTCCTCATCTCCCTGATGAAAAAATACGACTGTATCAGACTGTCGTAAGCATTTTTTATAGAAACCTTGCGGCTGAAAGAGGGATCTAGGCAGGCCCCACGCATCACTTTGGTCAGCGTAGAGGAATGGAAAAAAACACGTAATGAGATCAAATTTGTCATCTTTTGAATAGCTCAACCAATCTCCCTGTTTATAGGAAAGCTTGCATCTTTTTAGGAACTCCTTGGTAAGTTTGACATAGTAATGAGCGTAATCCCCTCGACGGTAAAAATCACGATATCGCCGATAAGGATCTACTTCCAAAGCTTCGATCATGACCTCCGGATCCAGACGTTTGCTTAAAAAAAGCGCCAGAGCTGGCGCATAGTAAAAGCTCATCGAACCTAGATCGAGGGCGCGCCTCGTTCGGGCGTGAGGCTGCCAAGGGATTTGTTCCAATATCCAGTAGTAGAACAAACAATCTCGGAGACTAACTTCGCTCATTCCTTTGGCAATATCAGTCGGAAAATCCCCCAAATTCAGGCTTAAATAGCTATGACTCGACTCTTCATAGTCGGCAAAGCGCCAGGGTAAGGAGAGCCGCCGAATTGGAAAAACTAGATAATTACAAAGAGCTCGAAACATGGTTTTCTTATTCCCTGCTCGTTGACTTTGTCAGTTGCTGGAGGGGCGATACGTTAAGGATGAAAGCGCAGAAATCAATCATCATCATTGTTATTGTAACTGGACTTATCGGCTTCCTCACCTATGAAATGCTCTCTTTGGGCCAAGTTGAATGCAGACTATGCGTTGAATTTAATGGAAAACGTGACTGTCCGAAGGCTCTAGGCCCAAACGAGGAAGAGGCGATAGCGGAAGCCCATCGAAATGCCTGCGCTAAACTCTCTTCAGGCGTTACTGATACGCTCGCCTGCAATCGAAGTGAACGAACTCAGGTTAGTTGCTCTCGATCGGGCGAAGGCATCAATTGAAAGATAAAAAAATTGCCTAATGATAAACAAGACGATAGGCGGAGATGCAAATGACGGAAGATCCTCAAACTATTTCAAGTCCAGATGAGAGCTTAATTTCTGAGATCTCGTCTCATTCTGATGAGGTCAGCGTTGGCGGCATAAATGTGAAAAACAATTCGAACCCACGCAAGTGGGGCATTCAGGATGCCATCCGTCTATATAATATAGATGGTTGGGGTGGCGGCTATTTTGCCGTCAATGAGCTCGGAAACCTAACGATGCTTCCTGAGGGTGAAGGCGGACCTCAAATCGAAATATTGGACGTCATTCAAGAAATCGAGCGCCAGAATCTGGAACTCCCCTGCATCATTCGATTCCATGATATCTTAAGACATCGCGTCACAAGAATTAACCAAGGCTTTCAAAGAACCATTCAAGACCTTGGCTACCGCGGCGTCTATAGAGGTGTTTATCCCGTCAAAGTTAACCAGATGAGAGAGGTGGTTGAAGAAATCCTCGATGCGGGTCGGC
>PCXB01000018.1:0-29724 GCA_002787535.1 Deltaproteobacteria bacterium CG11_big_fil_rev_8_21_14_0_20_45_16 | reverse complement strand
CAACGGTTATAAGGACTCTGAGTATATTCAGCTGGCCCTGCTTGGCCAACAGATCGGTCGGAAAGTGATTGTCGTTATCGAAAAATTTTCGGAGCTTCAGCTGTGCTTGGATGTGTCTAAAGAATTGGGCGTCAAACCTCGACTTGGCATCCGAGCCAAACTCTCATCCCCGGGCGCAGGAAAGTGGCAAGAAAGTGGTGGTGAACATGCTAAGTTCGGACTAACGACAACCGAGATTTTAAGGGCCATTGATTTTTTAAAAGAGCACGAAATGCTCGATTGCTTGGAACTTTTTCATTTTCATATCGGAAGTCAAATTCCCGATATCCGATCGATCAAATCCGCCGTTTCGGAAGGCGCGCGGCTTTATGCCAATCTGGTGAATCTTGGAGCCCCCATGCGGTACTTTGACGTTGGAGGGGGGCTTGGCGTCGACTATGATGGATCACAGTCCAAATCCGATTTTTCCGTCAATTATACCCTCGAAGAATACATCAACGACGTGGTCTATCAAGTTCAGCAGGTTTGCGATGACGAGGCCGTGCCTCACCCGGATCTCGTATCCGAATCTGGACGAGCCATGGTGGCCGCTCACTCTTGTGTGATGATGAAAGTCATCGATGTTATTTCACCTTCTTCCAAACGTTCTTGGGAAAATTCTCCGGCTCTTGAAAGTTCTGAGATTGTTAAAGAGACTTTAGACATCCTAAAATCTTTGACTCCTAAAAATGCTCTGGAATCCTACCACAATGCCGTGGCCAAACAGGAAGAGGCTTTGTCGTTGTTTAAACTGGGGCATTTAAGCCTGCTCGAACGATCCGTCATTGAACAGCTTGTTTCCGAGGTTTGTCGATGGATTAGCCAAAATCTAAAGCGAATGAAACGCATCCCAGAAGAATTCAAGGAGCTTAAATACAAGTTCAAACAGCAATACGTTGTAAATTTTTCTGTTTTTCAATCGGCGCCTGATCACTGGGCCTTTGATCAACTCTTTCCCATACTTCCGATTCATCGGCTTAACGAACGCCCCAAGGAAATGGGAATTCTTGTAGACATCACCTGCGACAGTGACGGCGAGATAGACCGATTCATTGATCCCGAGGACGAATTTTCTCCCGTCTTAAAATTGCATACTCCAAATCCCAAAAAGCCTTACTACTTAGGCTTGTTTTTGACAGGAGCTTACCAAGATATTATGGGAGATATGCATAATCTCTTCGGTCGAGTGAACGAAGTGCATGTTTTCTCAGATGATGAAGACCCAGAAGATTTCTATATCGAAGAAATGATTCGAGGCGATACGATTAGCGATATCGTTGTGGCCAATCAGTATAGCGTTGCAGAACTATGCCGTAAAATTAAGCAACAAGTTGAACCCCGAGTTAAGGATGGGAGTCTCAAACCAAGACAAGGCGTTCAGCTTGTAGATTTTTATACGCGCTTGCTTAGTGGCTATACTTATTTAAGAAAATAAGATCAGATCCTTTGCATTTCAGTGACAGGTTCGAGCTTGGCTAAATCAGTCAGAAAATTGCGATGATTTCGATTGGTCCGGCAGAATTGAAAGAGCAATTCGGAATTTTGTGCATCAATTGATTTGAAGCTATACTCCTCTCCCTGAATCATATGCTCCTCAATAAGATCGACGATCTGCCATTCCGTCTTGCCGCCCTGAGGCCTAAAGACGATTCTTCTCTTTTCAATATGGCGTTCATAAAAAAGAATTCGTTCGATATGACGAAGCACGCGAAGAGAGCCCACGACGACGCCTGTCGAAAGTAATGCAAAGATATAGCGCTCGGCTCCGCAAATCATTCCCACGGCGGCCGTTACCCAGATGCTGGCAGCCGTCGTTAACCCAGAGATATAGCCTTGATCGGATCGCTGCATAATCGCGCCGGCCCCCAAAAAACCAATTCCTGAAACGATTTGAGCCGCCACACGGCCCGGATCTCCAAAGCCGCCGGCAATCATTTTAGAAATCTGAACAAAGAGTGCCGATCCCAAGCAAATCAAAACCAGCGTTCGGGCTCCCGCCGGTTTACCCCGACTTTCGCGCTCGAGCCCAATGATCAAGCCACAAACAAAAGATACAACCATGGCCGCGACAAAGTTGGGCAGCGCCATAAAAAAACTACTTAAAAAATCAAAACTTCCGATGACGACATCCCCCACACACAATAGTTTACGACTGAAAGACTCTGCATCAAATCAATTCTTTTAATGCAAACTGTCACTGACATGCAGTTGAGATCAATCTATAAACTTGAAGCTCAACCGAAAATCTGAACTAATAGAAGAATGAAAAGTCTCACTGTCTTCTCAATTTTTATGATCAGTAGCATCTTGAGCTTTAGTCTTTGTGCCCGCGAGCTTATACCCGACGAGGAATCGGGCTTCTGGGCTATAGGACCTGCGGGCGACATTCAACTTTACAAAGATGATGATGTGGCCAAGCGAGACCCACGGATGGGCGTCAGTGTTGAATTTGGGAAGGATCTTTTTGGACTCAATTTTCTCTACAGCTTCGGTCAAAGCATTCACAAAGCCAGTTTCAAACCATTCTTTCAGTTTCCGATTTCCAATGTCTTTGAGGTCTCTCGAGACTTAAGCATGGCGCCCATGGTCGGCCCATCCGTTACCTATTCCTACACAAATCAGGATGGGGGGCTTTTCGGGCCCATTCGGCCAGCATCGGTTTAAGTGCGGGCGCTCGACTCGTCTATAAGATGGGGGATGGTTATATCGGCTTTTGTACCTTATTGGATTATAGTTTTTACGCTTATGAACGCTATGGGGGCAGCCAGTTCTCCGCACGCCAAGCAGCCGCACGCGCAGGTGGAGGAGATCTTCCTTCCGAACGCAATGGAACTCTAACCCATATCGCCGTACAACCGATGTTATTTTTTGGTTTGAATTTTTAGATACGACTTCATGAAGTGAAATAAAAGTGTTTACAACCCGGCAGTGAACTACAAATGCGTGGTAGGCTCTTGCCAAGAAGATTTTAAAATATGCAACGGTATTGAGCTAACGTGTGCGGATCAGTACCATATTCGCCTCCCGAGCTGTTCAGACATTGTTATTGCTCCGGGAAACCCAAATACAATCTCAATGCTCATGCATAAACGAGTCCAATGTGGCACTACACTATATGACTGCCGCAAAAGCTGCACGGGAGGAGAGTGCGTCACCGTTATAGATGCAGACGATGAATGCCAATGCCCACAATAATTTAAGACTCCCCGAGTTTTAGTTTCTCACTAAGTTCGAGGATTCGGTCATTGGCCGAGTGGATGTGCGAAATTAATGTTTGAATTAATATCTTCATCCATTCGGGCTCCGAATTCAGATGGCCCTCTAAGTCCGAAAGTTTTAATTCAATCGCTTATTATGGTGTATTCGTGACACTTTGATACTTCCCATTTGAACGATAAAAATACTATTCGATGGATCCCCTTCCGCGAACAAAACCTCGCCGGCCTTTAACATCCGATTGTTAATATGCTTATGCCCTTGGACATCTTCGGATTCAGTCATTGTCAGTATCTAGTCCTCCTTTTTATCGGAAAGGTGGCGATAGAGTGTTTTGGGGTCGACGCCTAGAGCTTTAGCCGCCTTAGTCTTATTTCCCTTATGTATCAGAATCGCCTTCTTTACATAGTCCTTAATGAACTGATCCTTAGCTTCCTGAAGCGAAGGCAGATTCGAAGGGGTCGGCGCCTCGGACAGAAAACTAAAATCACTAGCGCTCAATAGCTTCTTATCCGGCTCATCCATCGACAGAACAACGGCTCGTTGTATAGCGTTTTGCAGCTGCCGAATATTGCCAGGCCACGGAAAGTTCAAAAGAACTCCCGCCGCTCCCTCGTCAAGTCCATCCAACTGATGCCCGTACTCTGCCGAAAGCTTTCGAGCAAAATGAAGCGCTAGATTCAGGACATCTTCCGGCCGCTCCCTCAGAGCCGGGAGCTTAAAAGTTAGCGTATTAATTCTAAAATATAAATCTTGCCTAAAGAATCCTTGGTTCACGGATTCTTCCAAAGGATTATGAGTCGCCGCGATTAATCTAAAATCACTACGCTGCTCAACCGTCGATCCCACAGGCATAAAACTTTTTTCCTGTAGAACCCTCAAAAGCTTAGCTTGCATATGCAACGGCAAGTCGCCGATTTCGTCCAAAAATAAAGTTCCACCATCGGCCTTTGCAATCAATCCCTGTCGATCACTAACAGCGCCCGTAAAGGCTCCCTTTTTATAACCAAACAACTCACTCTCAATCAACGTCTCCGGAATGGCTGAACAGTTTATAGCCACAAAATCTCGGTTGGCACGCTGACTTTGCTGATGAATATAGCGCGCCAAAACTTCCTTTCCCGTACCCGTCTCTCCCAAAATTAAAATGCTCGACTCCGTCTTTGATACAGCTTGAGCCTGTTTAAAAACCTCTAACATTTTGAGGTTTTTTGTAGGCACGCCGGTCTCATTCAGAGCAACTTGAGATGGCCTCGGGCCTTCTTCTTTCAATTTGGCATGAAGCAAGACCGCCCCTTGAGTCGAAAATAAAGTTAAGACTTCTAGAAGGTGTGGTGAAAAATAAGACTTCTGGCTTCGGTTCTCTAGGTATATGACGCCAATCGATCGCTTCTCAAAGAATAAAGGTAAGACCAATACGGATTTTAGATTACCGGCAATTACTGACTTAGCCTGACCAAAATCTGGATGAGCGGAAGCATCGTCCAAAATTAGCGGCGCTGCCATTTCTAGGCTGCGCTTAATAATGGATTCGCTAAAATGCCACTCGCCCTTTGGAAGGTTTTCTCGACCTTGCTGTCTAGAGATGCTCACCCTCGCCTTACCCTGATCGTCAAACAAAATAAGGTAACCAACTTCAGCCTCGGCGCCCGCAATCGCATCATCCATCAAATACTGACAAATGGATTCCAGACTCTCTTTGGATGCTTTCTGGCTTAACTTTAAGATACGCTCATACCACTTGAGGCGCTCGATCTCTGATAAGCCTTGGTCGATATCCATGAACTCTATTCAAACTCCGATGGCGAAAAATTGGAACGGATAAATTCACGATTCAAACGAACAATATTCTCAAAAGGGATCTCCTTAGGACAAACTGCCGAGCACTCGGCCTCATTCGTGCATGCCCCAAACTGCTCCCTTTCCATTTGCGCAACCATATTTTGAACCCGAGACTTTCGCTCCGCCTGACCCTGGGGCAAAACAGAAAATTGAGATACTTTGGCCGAGACAAATAGCATGGCTGACGCATTCTTACAGGCCGCAACACAGGCCCCACAACCAATACAGGTCGCCGAACTAAATGCATAATCCGCAACATTTTTAGGAACTGGAATAGAGTTGCCCTCCGGGGCGCTGCCAACGTTGACGGAAACATATCCTCCGGCCGAAATGATTCGATCGAAAGCAGAACGATCAACCGCCAAATCCTTGATAACCGGAAAAGCTGCGGCCCTCCAAGGCTCAATGCAGATCGTATCGCCATTTTTGAAGCTTCTCATATGAAGTTGACAGGTCGCTTTAGCTTTACCCGGTCCATGCGCAATGCCGTTGATGACTAAACTACAACTTCCGCAAATTCCCTCTCGGCAATCACTTTCAAAGTTAAAAGGAATTTTGCCTTCTCGCGTTAGCTTTTCATTCAAAAAGTCTAACATCTCCAAAAAAGACATATGTTCGCTAATACCACTCAACTCATGTTCTTCCATTCTACCCGCCGACTGAGCATCCTTTTGTCGCCAAATCCTGAGCTTTAAAGTCATCAATGCCTGCGCAGACATATTATTTGTAACTCCTCTGAGAAGGTTTGACGTATTCAAACTTCAATTCTTCTTGATTCCGAATCACTGGCTTATTTTCTCCCTGATACTCAAAAACAGCAACGTGTGAAAATTTTTCATCATCGCGCCGCGCTTCATTTTCTGGTGTCTGAAACTCTTCTCTAAAATGACCGCCGCAGGACTCATCTCGCGCATTTGCATCGAGCGCCACAATTTCGGCAAATTCCAAAAAGTCAGCGACACGGGCCGCGTGTTCCAAGCTCGTATTGGCGTTGTGAGCATCACCCGGAACCCGCAGCTCGGACCAGAACTCTTGGCGCAGTTTTCCGATCGATCCAATAACTTTTTGAGTCCCGTCTTTTGTTCGCGACATGCCCACGTCATTCCACATCATCCGTCCCAAACGTCGATGAAAATCCGTAGTCGGCTTAGGGCCTTTTACCGCAAATAATTTATCAATTCGTTTCTGAACATCCGATGCGCAATCCGAAAACTCTCCGACCTGTGGTGACACCGGCTTGATCGACGTACTCGCAATATAGTTGGCCAAGGTATAAGGAACCACAAAGTAACCATCTGCCAGTCCTTGCATCAAAGCACTGGCCCCCAGGCGATTGGCACCGTGGTCCGAAAAATTAGCTTCACCGATCGCAAACAAGCCTGGAATCGTTGTCATCAAATTATAGTCCACCCAGAGTCCCCCCATTGTATAGTGAGGCGCTGGAAATATTCGCATCGGAACTTCATAGGGATTTTCACCGGTGATTCGCTGATACATTTCAAATAGATTCCCGTATTTCTCGGCAATCTTTTCCTGTCCCATTCTCTTGATGGCATCCGCAAAATCTAGACAAACGGCTTCTTTGGTCGGCCCCACACCACGCCCCTCGTCGCAAACCATCTTCGCGTTCCGGGACGCAACATCGCGCGGTACCAGGTTTCCAAAACTTGGGTATCGCCTCTCCAAAAAATAATCCCTTTCGGCCTCTGGAATTTGCGTAGCCAAGCGCCTATCATTGGGCTGCTTCGGAACCCAAACTCGTCCATCGTTTCTAAGGCTTTCGCTCATTAAGGTGAGCTTGGATTGATAGTCGCCCGAGACAGGAATGCAAGTCGGATGAATCTGCATAAAGGCAGGGTTAGCAAAGCCAGCTCCACGCTTGAAGCAACGATAGGCGGCCGACACATTGCAGTTAATGGCATTCGTCGAAAGGTAATAAACATTCGAACAACCACCCGTTGCCAACAAAACCGCATCGGCCGAATGTCTTTCGATCTCTCCCGTCACCACATTGCGCGTGATGATGCCGCGAGCCTGGCCATCAATGACAACAAGATCCATCATTTCGCGGCGGGTAAAAAGATCAATCTGCCCCAAACCAACCTGTCGCATCATGGATGAATAGGCTCCGAGCAAAAGTTGCTGGCCGGTCTGCCCTCGAGCATAGAAGGTCCTAGAAACCTGAGTTCCTCCAAAGGATCGATTGTCTAATAACCCGCCATACTCTCTTGCAAAGGGAACACCTTGCGCCACACATTGATCGATAATATTAACGCTGACTTCGGCGAGTCGATGAACATTAGACTCTCGCGAACGAAAATCGCCACCCTTCACAGTATCATAAAAAAGCCGATGAATACTGTCTCCATCGTTTTTATAATTTTTGGCAGCGTTGATACCACCCTGCGCGGCAATACTATGAGCCCGTCGCGGGCTGCCATGATAACAGAAGCTTTTTACATGGTAACCAAGCTCCGCCAAACTTGCCGCAGCTGAAGCTCCCGCCAAACCTGTTCCAACAATAATAATACTGTGCTTACGCCGGTTCGCCGGATTGACGAGTTTCATATTAAATTTATGTCGCGTCCATCGCGTTTCAATATCACCGGTCGGACATTTC
Source organism: Deltaproteobacteria bacterium CG11_big_fil_rev_8_21_14_0_20_45_16 (assembly GCA_002787535.1). Classification (GTDB taxonomy): domain Bacteria; phylum Bdellovibrionota; class UBA2394; order UBA2394; family UBA2394; genus 1-14-0-20-45-16. The sequence goes on along the minus strand of PCXB01000018.1, from coordinate 22,007 downwards.
GAATCCAAATTAAGCATTAACTAAATCTCCCAAACTCAAACCCCTACAAAATAAATCCAGATCGGAATGACGATGAATCCAGCACTCACCCCAAAAACAAATAGCTTACTTAGGACGTTAAAGGATTTTTCATAACGAGGGTATTCCAGACCCAATGATGCAAAAGCCGATCTAAGGCCGTGCAAAATATGAAACATCAAAAGTGTAATCGCTACGACATAAAAAATAACATCACCCATTTCTTGAAACTCGCCAATCACTGAGGCAGCGACGTCCCGAATCGTAACTGAGTTTTGAACTGTCATAATTTCTTCGCCAAATCGAAAATCCAAAAGGTGCGTAACAATAAAATACAGAATAATCCCGCCGGTAATTATCATATTGGAGGAATACCAAGTCCGCCGGCTTAGGCCTGAGTTTTTCTTATTCTGATAACGCTCAGGCCGGGAGCGACGGTTGTGAAGGCTGAGTTTAATGGCCACGAGGATGTGGAGAATCGCTAGGCCAAGCAACCCTACTTCAGCGGTATAAAGGAAAATCTTGTTACTTGTTAACTTGAATGAATAGAGATTATAAGCCTCTGGGCTAAACAGAATAATGACATTGCCCAACATATGGAGAAGCAAAAATCCGCACAAAAGCATCCCGGTAAGCGCCATGGTGATCTTTAGACCAATAGATGAATTAAAAAATCGACAGCAATTTCTCACAAAAAGCCTCTCTTATCGGTTAGTTACTGTCTTAGTTTTAGACAGTCGCCCTCAGATTGACAAGTCTTTGCCTCGACCGAGAAGGCGCTTTTGACAAGTTGTCGTAAGACGTGGGCTGAAAACTCGTCGGAGCTTATCTTTATCTTGAGGCTCCACTCGAGTCCCCTTTTGTTGGTGAAGCAAAAGTGCCTGCCTCGACCTCTCAAGAACCAAAACCCAACAACACAGCAAGTTCTCCGTCCACACAAGCATCAGATCAAAAGAAACCCGACCAAGTCGCAACAAATGATAAGACGGCTCAACCTACCAAAAGAGCTAAACCAAATGTTCGCGACCGAATACTTAAGTCTGAGCTGGTCAATAAAGTTGAAAGCGAACGTGGACCCGATGGAGCCTACTTCTCGCTGGCCGTCTACCAGACTGACGAATTTAACTTTCCCATACTCTTGCAAGAAGAGCGTGTCCTATCCGCCGATGGCGAAGAAGTTGTTACTTGGTCCGCTATGGCGGCCGATCAAGTCATTTTGAGACTGGAGTCCGACTCGGCCCTTGCTAATATTCAAGATCTATTGGATCAAACTGAATCCGTGCTTGAGCCAACAGATACCCCGAATCTCTATACCGTCCACTTTGACGGCTCTGACCCCGCAACGGTCGGCTACCTCAGTCAAGAGCTTAGCAAAACATCTGGCGTTAAATACGCGGAACCCAACCGCATCATCTCGATCAACTAACCTTCAGCGCCAACCTAAGCCGCTTGGCGAGCGGCATTCAATGCGGAACCAGATTTAAACCACGTGATCTGTTTGGCGGTCAGGCTATGAGTGAGCTCGATCTCCTGACACGAGCCATCGGCCTTTTTGATCAAAGCTTTCACAGACTTCTTAGGCGCCAAATCCTTTAAGCCAAGAATGCTAACTCGATCCGCCTGATCAATCAGATTGTAATCTGCTGGATTGGCAAAGCTTAATGGCAGCACGCCCTGCTTCTTCAAATTGGTTTCGTGAATCCTTGCAAAGCTACGTGCAATCACCACTGAACAGCCTAAGTATCGAGGTTCCATCGCCGCATGCTCTCGCGAACTCCCCTCTCCGTAATTCTCATCGCCAATAACCGCCCAATTAGTTCCGCGCGCTTTATAATCGCGAGCGATCTTCGTTAGCTCTACATCCTTTTCCGAAGTGAAAACATTGTTGCCCTTGCCCGCTTCCGATGAAAACGAATTGATTGCCCCTAAAAACATATTGTCACTGATCCGGTCTAAATGTCCTCGAAACCGAAGCCAGGGACCTGCTGGCGAAATATGATCCGTGGTGCACTTGCCCTTAGCTTTTAATAAAATAGGGAGATCCGCAAAATCCCCCCCATTCCACTCTGGAAATGGCGCCAAAATCGCTAGGCGTTCGCTCTTAGGATCAATCTCAACCTGCAAATCTTTTCCGCTCAACGCAGGTTCCGCATAACCTTCCCAACTAATACTAAAGCCCTTTGCCGGAACATCCGAAGCTGGTCCCGGTGATTGAAACTTTAGCTTCTTTCCATTTACTTCCAACTCATCATGCAAAGGATCAAAACTCAGTCGTCCAGCCAATCCCAAAGCCATTACGATTTCGGGACTTCCAATAAATGACAAAGTGTCGGGATTACCATCGTTTCGCCTTGGGAAATTTCGATTGTAAGAATTCAAAATAGAATTCTGCTCACCGTTCTTCATATTATCGCGCTTCCACTGACCGATGCAGGGTCCACAGGCGTTGGCCAAAACCACGACGCCTAGCTTTTCCAAACTCTCGACAAACCCATCTCGCTTCATAGTTTCAAAAACCTGCTCCGATCCAGGCGTCACATACAAAGTAGTCTCCGCTTTCATACCAGCGGCTAAAGCTTGTTTGGCTACGGCCACAGTGCGCTCAATATCTTCGTAGGAAGAATTCGTGCAGCTACCGATCAAAGCGGCCGACAAATGATCAGGATAGGAGTTTTTGGCAACATCATCTTTCATCTTACTAATAGGTCGTGCCAAATCGGGTGTATGAGGTCCTACAATATGCGGTTCCAGAGTATTCAGATCAATTTCGATGACACGGTCGTAGAATTTCGTTGGGTCCTTTTCGACCTCAGGATCATTGCGCAAAAAGTCCTTATAAGAATTCAATACATCCGCGATATCGCTTCGCTCGGTTGCGCGCAGATAGCGTTCCATTTTTCCATCATAGGGAAATACTGAAGTCGTCGCTCCGTGCTCCGCTCCCATATTGCAAATCGTTGCCTTACCTGTGCACGAAATACTATCAGCGCCTTCTCCAAAATATTCAACGATCGCATTCGTGCCGCCCTTAACCGTAAGAATTTCGCAAACCTTTAGAATCACATCTTTTGGCGCAGTCCAACCACTAAGCTTTCCCGTAAGTTTTACGCCGATAAGTTTGGGATGCAAGACTTCCCAAGCCAATCCCGCCATCACTTCGGCAGCATCAGCTCCACCAACACCAATCGCAAGCATCCCCAAACCGCCCCCATTAGGTGTATGAGAATCCGTTCCAATCATGAGGCCACCTGGAAAAGCATACTTTTCTAAAACCACTTGATGAATAATTCCTGCGCCCGGCCCCCAGAACCCAACACCATATTTTTTGCCCGCCGAGGCCAAAAAATCATAAACCTCTTTATTCGTAATTTCCGCCGTTTTGAGATCTTGGTTGGCACCCTGATAGGCTTGAATCAAGTGATCACAATGTATTGTCGAAGGAACTTGAACGTGTTCCATGCCTGATTGCATAAACTGAAGCATAGCCATTTGCGCTGTGGCGTCTTGCATGGCCACGCGATCTGGCTGCAAACTTAAAGTAGCCTCGCCTCGAGCAAGCTTTTGATTCTCAGGATCTTCTAAATGCCCCAACAGAATCTTTTCAGACAAAGTCATGGGACGCCCCAGACGCTTTCGAAGAACCTCAAGTCTCTTCAAACTTCTTTCAATAGAAGTTTTCACAAGTTCGGCGATCGTCTCTGGTTTTGGTTTTTTCATATTAGCCATAAGGATTCTCCTGATTATATTGATGATAGATTATCGACAAAAGCATTGAGATTCAAGGAAGCTCGGGGCTAAAATGCGCAAGCCATGAAGCTAGATCTGAGTGAATTTCAAAATCCCTATGAACGAACCACAAGGGACACCTGGCTCATTTTTAAGATCCTGGCGGAATTTGTTGATGGCTTTGAACTGATGCGGCGAGTTGATCCTGCTGTTTCTATATTTGGAAGTGCTCGTCTTAAAGCCAACTCAGCCTACGGAAAAATGACCGAAAGGATTTGCGAAACAGTTACGTCCACCGGTTTTAGCCTTATTACGGGCGGTGGTCCTGGCTTGATGGAAGCTGCTAACAAAGGAGCTCGCCGAGGAATTAATACCTACAAGAGGAGGTTTCCTAAGGACCGGCCCCCAGCTTCAGTGGGCTTGGCTATCCAGCTTCCGTTTGAACCTAGCGCCAACGAGTTTGTCGATCTGGAAATTAAGTTTCGTTACTTTTTTGTCCGAAAAGTCATGTTTGCCAAATATGCACGAGCTTTCATTATTATGCCTGGAGGCTTTGGCACCCTGGATGAACTTTTCGAAGCCCTTACCTTGATTCAAACTAACAAGATGGAGCGCTTCCCGATCGTGATGATGGGACGGAATTACTGGGAGGGCTTAATAGAGTGGATGAAAAAAGTTTGTATCAAACAAGGGGCTTTGAGCCAAAAGCATTTGGATCTCATTCATATTACCGATGACCCGGAAGAAGCCGTCGAAATTATTGCTCGGCACTATACGGATCTTGTTAGCCTGATCCAAAAACGAAAGGATTTTAAATCGAAACGCAAACCCAAATCCATGAGTCGCGCTAAAACGATTAAGAAACCGACAAAGAAAAGAAAGAAAAGCTAGATTGTCAAAGCTGTGATGAGTTTGGACGCAAGTAATCTTCAGATCCTTTGCCTCATTCTTCTTTTTATTCACGCTTTAAATTTCACTCGACTCTCTTCCATCAGTTTTATTGCGGCCTCTGCTTTAGCTTTTGGCGTTGGTATATTCTTTCAAAACGGCCTTGCACCATCTCATTGGGCCTTAGCAGAAATGAGTTGGTCAAATCTGCGTCAATTTTTCTTTTTATTGGTTAGTGGCCTGGGCATCATTATCGGAATCTATTCCCATATTTATATGGGTAACTATCAACGAGAAGAGCGATCTCGCTTCTTTGGCTACCTAGGCCTGTTTCAGTGGACCTGTTTACTTTTAGTCATTTCAAATCACATCTATCTCTTTGCCACAGCTTGGGAACTCACTTCAATCACGAGCTTTCTTCTGATTGGATTTGATCGTCAGTCTCCAAAGGCCCAGCGCGGTGCGATTCAGGCTTTTTTGGTGACAGGTCTCGGCGGAATCTGCCTTTTGGGATCACTTGTTTTATTAAGCCAGCAATTTCAAACATACTTCGTAGACGAATTGATTTTGAGAATTGCCACCCAACCGATGCAGGCATCTGTTTTGGCAACCGCGCTTTTGATGCTCGCCGCACTAACCAAATCCGCACAATTTCCGTTTCATTTTTGGCTACCCGATGCCATGCATGCTCCAACACCCGTGTCGGCTTACCTTCACTCAGCAACTCTTGTAAAATTAGGAATCTTTCTGGTCGCCCTCTTTTGGCCGGGATTCCAACATAATATCCTTTGGCATGTAGGACTTTCCGGTCTTGGGCTTATTACATTTGCATGGGGCGCCGGATTTTCAATCCTGCAAACAGATATGAAAGCCTCATTGGCTCATACAACCTATTCTCAACTCGGATTGATGATGATGCTCTTTTCGCTGACATCCGACAAAGCGCGGGCGGCTGGATTTGTTGTTCTTCTGGCACATGCATTGTACAAATCGAGTTTATTTTTAAGCGTTGGCGTGATTTCCAAGGCTACAAAATCCTTAGATCTCCGAAAGTGCTCAGGAATTCTTCGGCACTCCAAAGTTTTTCTCCTTCTCTTTGCCATGGCCATTTTATCGTTAATTGCTAGCCCGGGCAGCCTTGGCTTCGTCGGGAAAGAATGGGTCATGAGTATTCTCTCAGGACCCTTCGCCTCAAGCTCGGCAAAATACTTTAGTTGGGCTTGCTTTGTAACGGGTGCGTACTCGACCGTTCTCTTTGGAGTCCTCTTTTTCCTCCGGCTCTATCAAAAACATACGCCATCCACGACGAACGAAACTCCCAAGCTTTCAACCTCACTGGCCCTAAGCTTTGGAATACTTCCATTACTCGGAATATTATTTGGTTGTTTTCTGGAGCCCATTTTCCAATGGCTTGATCGACTTTCTCCTACCGCCGAAAAGATAGAATCACCGTTCGCGCATTTGCTTAGCGGAAACTTTGTCTTGAGTATTTTAATTTTGTTGGCCGGTTCCTGGTCAGCCTACAAGCTCAGTACAGATAAAAAGTATTTGTCCGCTGGATGGGAATCCAAGCTCAATAGATTTTCGCTATCGAATATTTTTCAAAACTTTAGTCTGGAGCGCCTCCCTACACATTTAGAAGCGATCATTTACTGGTTCGAAGCGAAAACTTCTAAGATGGCTCCACAAATTGTTTTTCTGTTTTTTATTCTCCTTATGATGCCCTTGGTTGCAAGTTTACAGCTCCCACCAGTTCTTGGCCTACCCATTAGCTCCCTTGGATTTGTTGCAAGCGTTTCTGCGGCCAGTCTACTGGCTCTTATCATCTATTTTATTTCTCATAGTATGACCCAGATTTTTCTATTAGGTGCGGTGGGCTATCTCGTGGCTTTTTCCTATGCGAGCTTTGGAGCTCCAGACCTTGTCTTAACTCAGATTATTATTGAAACGGCGAGTCTCGTGCTCTTAGTTTTTGCTTGGCTTCTTTCTAACGAAAGAAAAAAGCATCGGACGGAAAAGCTCAGCAAACTTAGCTCAATTTATTCCTGGCTCTTTTCAGTTGGCGCATCAATTTTTCTCATTGGCTTTCTCTTCCTTCCACCGCTAGAGGGGGTATCACAAAAGCTAAGTAGCCTGTATTTTTTTGAAAACTCAGAAGCCCTTGCTTTTGGAACCAATATTGTCAATGTCATCATCGTTGACTTCCGCGGCCTTGATACGCTGGGTGAAATTAGTGTGCTTGCCTTGGCTGCACTGGGCGCTCAAGCCTTGTTTCGCCGCCGATTTCGAGTTCATCATATAGCTTCGCACCCTTTTTCAAGCGATTGGACTCGACGCCTAGCCAAAATATTCTCATTAGCCTTGTTACTATTTGGCGTTTTTTATCTTTCTCGAGGACATCATGCCCCGGGAGGTGGATTTATCGGCGGGGGACTCGGTTCGCTTACCTTGGCGATGTGGATGATGTCCTATGGAAGGCCGATATACGGATCGATTTGGGCGATCGTAGGCCTCGTGATTGCCTATGCCTCGGCACTTCTACCGCAAATCTTCGGACTTCAATTTTTTGAAAGCTTCTCAAGCCCAATAGGTCCAAGCTCCCTGTTCTTCGATATCGGCGTATTTGCGGTAGTTACGGGAAGCGTCGCAAGTCTTCTAGAAATTTTATATGCCATTTGGACTGACCAAAAGGGAAGGCGGTCCCAAAATGCCTAACTTCATTTTGATGCTTGCCCTTTTTCTTCTGCTTTCCATCGGCCTTCGAATGATCTTTGAGCCTGCCTTCTTGAAGAAAATTATTGGGCTTGGGCTCTTTGGACATGCCATCAACCTAAGTCTTCTCTTGTCGGGTTGGACAAAGCCTCAATATCCATCGATTGGCCGAGCTGCTTTTCTTGGAAATTTAAGTTTTGAAAATTCTAGTGATCCTCTTCCTCAAGCCTTGATTTTAACAGCGATTGTTATCGGATTTGCTCTGACCGGATTTTTAATTCTATTCCATTTGATGAGTGAGAGGGAAAATTCGTGAGTCTCGGCCTCCTTCTGTTGTTGCCCGCCTTTTTTGGCATTATCCATATGAAAAGCTGGAATCCAAGGGAGCGCATACTTTTGGGCTTTCTCCTCACTAGCCTTCTCTCGTTTTCTTTAGGGTTTCTGTGGCTTCACCCCGAATTGAGGATCTTGAAAGTCGGGAATTGGCCGCATTTTGCTGGAATTGTTTGGATTTTGGATGGGCTGAGCTTCTTGTTTTGTTCTGTGGCGATACTCATCTACCTTCCAGCTTCCATTGCGCTCCGTGAACAGAATTCGTCATTTCAGTTTTTCTTTCATTTGTTCTTTGCCGCTCTTCTTGGAGCATTTCTGACGGCTGACATCTTCAACCTATTTGTTATGTTCGAGATCTTTCTTTTGTCCTCCTATGCTTTATTTTTTGGAATCAAACAGCTAAAGGAGGCGAGCAACTTTATTTGGATCAACGTCTTTGGGTCGGCCGTCTATTTATTTGCAATCTCTTATATTTATCAGAACTTAAGCACCGTCAATATGTCAGATATCGCTATGCGATTTGAACAGCTGCCAATGGATCGACAAGATATCATTTTTTTAACACTCTCTTTTGTCTTTTTGCTCAAGGCCGGGCTCTTTCCTTTGTTTGTTTGGATGCCTCAAAGTTATCCCGCCCTACCCTCAAGCGTTCTAGCCTTTGTAGGAACGCTTGGAACCAAGCTTGGATTGTACGCCTTCATTCGCTGGACAAGCATTGTGGGAGGGGAAGTTTTGGCCAGACATGCGGACCTTTTTCTCAGCCTTGCTGTGATGACGATCTTTCTCGGAGCACTTGGCGCGATGGGCAAAAGATCTCTCAGAAACTCCCTAGCTTATTTGGGCATAAGTCATATCGGGCTCTTACTGCTTTGTGCTTCCGTGGGAACAACCAACGCCTTAACAGCACTTCTCGTTTATTTTGTCCATGATGTGATCGTTATGGCAGGACTTTTCTTTCTTTGTGATGATATCGAAAGCGCTCGTAATAACAGAAGTATTTTCAATCGCCAAAGTCTAGTGTCCTATATCTTTCTAATTCTGATTCTTGCATCGGCAGGAATTCCTCCCCTCAGTGGATTTTGGGGGAAACTTCAAATATTAAAGTTTTCGACTCAACTACCTATGATTTTTATCAGCGTTCTCGTAAGCGCGTTTTTATTCGTCTACATCGGCTTGTTGATTTGGTCTCGATACTTTGTAAACATCGACGACCATTCCTCTGATAAAGCTGCGGGGGCTAAAATTGGGATAAGCTTCCCAAGTTTTTATTGTCTTGCTCTCAGTCTTGCCTATGCTTTCCTCGTATCCACACAGCCCACCTTCTTTCAGTTCATTGCTAAAGAGCTAAGCGATCAAAATCTATATTCGGTTCGGCTTCATGAAGCCAGCATCAATAGTAAATCTACTTCCCAGCCGGAGTTGGACAATGATTGATATCGCGAAGCGACTTCTGGCCGCCGTTGAGCTTCTTTTGCTCTTTATCATGGCTGTTACGACTTCCTCGTTTAATGTTTTGTTGTGGATCTACCGATCCAAGCGCCGAGATCGCTCCGGATTTGGAACCGTCAAACTCGCTGTCTCGAAGCCTTGGCAACAAATTATCGTTGCGCACTTTATCACACTAACACCCGGCACACTTTCTATCGAAATCGACCATCACAACAACTGTATCCTGGTACATTTTTTAGAAAATCGAGACCAACGATCTACTCAGGACTTAATTTCGAACCGCGTTGAACCTTTGATTCGAAAATTATGGGGAGTTCAAAAGTGATAACTCTTGCCTATATTCTATTAATTCTTAGCCTGCCCCTCCTGATTTATCGAATTGTAAAAGGACCTAGCTGGGCCGATCGAATTATTACTAGCGATCTCCTGATGATTTATCTTGTCGCCGGCCTTCTCTGTTTACAGACAGAAAAGTTTTGGGGGTGGGACCGCGATGTCGTCTGGCTCGTTCTAGGCCTGGGAGTTGTTAGCATTTTAGGAGTCAGCTTGCTCATGGAGACCGAAGATGATCGGTGAATTTTTGATGCTTCTCGGAGCGTTTTTTATGTTTTCAGGTGCGCTTGGACTCAACCGGGCGGAGGATAGCTTTCAGCGATTTCATATCGCGGGAAAAGTCAGCCTCTTTGGTTTAGCAATTTTTATATTAGGAGATATCATTATTTATCACGAAGAGACATCTTCGTGGTCGTTCATAGCTGTCTTAGGGATTTTGATTTTACTTTTTACGGGACCTTTTGCCGCGCATGTTCTGGCCCAAGCACTTTATCGTCAGAAAAATTCAAAAAAGAGCTAATATATTGAATTTTTCCTTGTGGTTCGAGCCGCCGCTTTCTATATCTGTCTTATGGCAAGCGCTCCCGTTCGAGACTATATTACTAAACATTTTCGTCACTTTAACGCCGCCGCTCTGATCGATTCTGCAAGAGCTTATGAAGACCTAATCGACCGCGGCGGAAAGATGTTTATGACCCTCGCGGGTGCCATGAGTACGGCCGAGCTCGGCCTCTCTTTGGCCGAAATGATTCGTTCCAACAAAATTCATGCTATCTGCTGTACCGGTGCGAACTTAGAAGAAGATATCTTCAATCTGGTGGCTCATGAGTCCTATGTTCGAGTGCCCAACTATCGCGACCTGACTAGCGCCGACGAGCAAAAATTACTTGATAGGCATTTGGCCCGCGTCACGGACACCTGCATTCCGGAAGAAAAGGCTATTCGAAAAATTGAAAAACAAGTTTTCCAACTTTGGAAGCGCGCGGAAGAAAAAGGCCAGAGAAAGTTTCCGCATGAGTTTATATATGAACTTCTTAACGAAGGGCATATTAAATCGGAATATCAGATCGATCCAAAGAACTCATGGATGGTAGCCGCAGCCGAGAAAAATCTCCCCATTGTTGTACCAGGCTGGGAAGACTCCACTCTTGGAAATAACTTCGCCGCTCGAATCATTCGGGGGGATCTGAAAAATGTTCACACGGTCAAATCTGGGCAGGAGTATATGATTGAGCTCACGAGTTGGTACAAAACTAACCGTCCAAAATCAGATATTGGTTTTTTCCAAATTGGTGGTGGAATTGCTGGTGATTTTCCCATCTGCGTCGTCCCCATTATCAATTATGATCTCAAAGAAGAGGTCGATGTTTGGTCTTATTTTTGTCAAATCAGCGATTCGACAACATCCTATGGTTCTTATTCCGGCGCCGTACCCAATGAGAAAATCACCTGGGGCAAGTTGAGCAAACAATCTTCCAAATTTATTATTGAGTCGGATGCTACGATAGTTGCACCGCTAATTTTTGCTTACTTGCTGAAATGGTAAATCAATTGGCCGATCGACTTTCTCTCAAAAGCAAAAATAGACTTCTACGAGTTCTACACCAAGCAGGAGACCTAAGTGCCAAAATTTGTCTCAAACATTTTGGCAAATCTCCGACATTTTCTAAAAAGCCGGATCGAACTCCTGTCACAGTCGCCGATAGAATGGCCGAAAGAACCATTCGCAAGACGATTAAAAGCGAATTCAGGGGTCATTGGATTTGGGGCGAAGAATTCGGGGAAGAGGGCGATAAAAACTCCGAGTTTCGTTGGTGGATCGATCCCATCGACGGCACTCTGCAATACATTCGGGGACTGCCGTTTTGGGGTTCTGTCATTGGGGTGGAATATCAAGGCGAAGTCATTGCTGGACTCATCAATCATCCCGCCATTGATTTGAGAATCTGGGCGGCCAAGGACTTGGGCTGCTTTGCCAATGGAAAAACTTGTCGCGTCTCCAACATAAAAAAACTTAGCGATGCCACAGTAGCCTTTGGAAGTTTAAAAAACTTGAAGCCTGCAGATATTAAAAAAGTTTCTAAAATATGCCGAACGGCCTACGACAATCGAGGATCTTTGGATATTTTTTCTCACTCTCTTGTTATCCAAGGGCATCTGGACGCCATGATGGAATTTAAGCTTGGGCCTCACGATATCTCAGCTGTCAAAATCTGTCTGGAGGAAGCGGGCGGAAAGTTTACTGATCTCAAGAATAGAAAGACAATTTACGCGGGCAATGCCATCTCGTCGAATTCATTTATTCACAATTCACTTCTTAGAGTACAGTAGATCTAGCCAGCAATAATTCCAAGAATTCCAACACGAATCATCATTACCGCTATGGCTGCCAAAAACAAAGCCATCACTTTGGCAATGGCGCGCGTTCCGGGTTTACCCACTAATTTTAGCATCACGTCTGCATAACGAAATACCAGCCATGCGATAGCCAAATTCACAAAGAGTGAAATCAACGTTACCCAAAAGCCAAAGGATTCCTGACTAATTAAAATCGTCGTCAGGGCCGCCGGCCCCATAATCAAAGGGATCCCAATCGGCACAACACCAACCGATTCATCACTTCCGCGTCGAGTCTCGTGTTGCGAAAACAAAAGATCCACAATCGCTAGGATGAGAAGAACCAAGCCTCCAGCAATTCGAAAGTCATTGTCGGTGATCCCAAGTGTTCTAAATATCATCTTTCCAAAAATTAGAAACACGACGCTGATCGCAAGCGCCGTTAAGGTTGCTTCAGAAACTAGGCGCTTCTTGACCGTGTCGGTAAGACCATTGGTCAAAGCGATAAACACCGCAACCATTCCGATAGCATCGATTGCCACAAACAGAGGAACAAAGGCATCGGCAAATTTATGAATGAATTTAAGATCTTCGAACATGTTAATTCCTCTCACTAAACCGCCTGGCCTTAGGTCCATCGACTATAAATCACATCTGGCCAATAATGGCTATTATAAGCAGCATTTTATGTCGCTAATTGGGATTCGTTAATTGGAATTTAGTGAAGAAAAGGAATAAGGAAATGAGAAGTGAAAAAGATCGAGTGTTAAACTCAGTACTTGCTCAAACCGTTCGCCGGCTAAGGAATAAACGCAGTCATAGCCAGGAAGAGTTGGCACTTTTGGCCTCGGTGGATAGAACCTATATTTCAGGCATTGAACGAGCTCGTCGAAATATTACGGTTGCCACACTTGAACGGCTAATTCCCCATTTATCCACCAGTCCGGTTGAATTCTTTCAAGAACTCTGCAAGGACCTTGAGAGCCCTTCAAACAATAGTGGAGATCGTCCACATGCTGTTCAAAATGCTGCTCAAATGCTAAGCGCAGTGCGTTAGAAAAAAAGACGATAGTACTCGATGAATTGATTAGGCTTTCCTACAATGAGGCTGGGGGAAGCTTTATGATTTTAACTGTCTTATTTCTAATTCAAGCCTTAGATCCACAGGCGCATTTGGATTTTGAGCCCCGGGATCTCGCCGCAAAAGCATTGCGACAAGCCGAACTCACAATTGGCACACCAACCGGAGAAGAAAGTTTTACATACGAATTCCAACTTGATCACCCGATTTTGCCTGAGCCAAAAATTCTAGACCACGGCAACTCAGTTACCTGGATTGATTATTATATTTTAAGTTCCAGCTCCAAAATCACACTGGCAAATAAAAAACTTCCAATGAAATGTGTCGTATTCTTTGGCACTGCCGATCGACAAAGAAATAGCGAGCCCTTTAAACATCATATTGAGGTCATTCTGCGTTCCAACGAAAATGATTGTCAAATTGATCGCCAGGAATTGAATTCAAAGAACACTCTGCTATTTAGTTTCGATCCCGATCAAAGCAATCAGATCCGTGGAATAAGCCTCACTCACCTTTTTAATAGATTTGCCGCAGTTCAGAGGACAGAAATTAAGAACTCAAATTGAAGGCCACAAACAAATTAGCTCCTTGTCGTGCCAGTTTGAGAAGGATCGTTTGAGATTCTTTGAGCGTTTTGGTCTGCGCAACAAAATCTTCAAGTCCGTCAATCGGCCTCTTATTTAACGCCTGAACGAGATCACCCTCTCGAATTCCGGCCGTGGCCGCATTACTGTCGGGATCGACACCCACAATAACAACTCCTTTGGTATTTCGATCCAATCGATATCGTTGAATGAGCTGCGGACTTAAATTAGAAACCTGAAAACCAAGAAGCTTGCTTACTTCCTGAGTTTCTTTAGTTGAAACCTTTGTAGCACCTTCAGGAGAAGGTAGCTTTTCTAAGGCAAACTCCAAATCCCTTTGCTTAGCATCACGTAAAAAGCTCAATTTGATCTTCGATCCAGGACTCATCACAGCAATCTTATTTCTAAGCTGAGCCGCTGAATCAATTTTATCACCATTAATTTGATAAATTACATCTCCAGCCTGAAGGCCCGCCTTTTTTGCTGGACTACCATCTTGAATGCCCGCAATTAAGACTCCATCTTGTGGCTTGATACTCATCGCTCGTGCTAATTCATCGGTCATATCCTGCGCTTGAACGCCTAGCCAGGATCGAACCACTTCGCCTTTTGTGATTAAAGCCTCCATGACCAAATGAGCCATATTAATCGGAACAGCAAAACCAATGCCTTCCGAACCACCACTTCGAGAGGCAATCGCTGTGTTGATGCCCACCAACTCTCCATCAAGATTAACTAAGGCGCCCCCAGAATTTCCGGGGTTAATTCCCGCATCCGTTTGAATAAAGTCTTCGTATTCGGCCAATCCGACATTTGAGCGCCCTTTAGCACTAACGATTCCCTGAGTTACCGTATGAGCCAAGTTCGCACTCATTGGACTTCCAACAGCTAAGACGATTTCTCCTACGCGAAGTTTGTCACTATTTCCCTGAACAACCGGCTTTAAATCTTTGGCATCAACTTTAATGACCGCCACATCAGTTTGAGGATCCGTTCCAATAACTTTTGCAATTAATGTTCGATTATCAAGAGTTCGAACTCGAATCTCATCGGCCTCCGAAATGACATGATTATTGGTCAAAATATATCCATCGGACGATACAATTACGCCAGAACCCATCCCTTGCTGTCTTCGCTCTTCAAAATTGCTGTCATCATCTCGCTCTCTACCGCCTTGGGGCTGCCTTCCAAAAAATCTTTCCAAAAATGGATCTGAAAAAAACGGTGACATAAATGGATTGGAACGTCGTATCTTAAATACTTTTTCGGTAAACACGGTAACAACAGAGGGCCGTACAGATTCCGAGATCGCCACAAGGGCTTCGTTCAAATCTCGAATACTTTTGATATCGACCTTCCGTTCGAACCCGGACTCAATCGTGGAAGGAGTCATAGGGGCTTGTTCGGAAATACTTGGTTCGGAACTCGACCAAACCGCCAGACTTGGAAGGCCAGTCTTCTCAATATAAAGCTGTGTCCCGACCGCACTTAACGCGCTTACAACAACAACCAAAACCAAATAGCCTAATTTATTAATTTTCATAGTTTTACCTCAACCACAAATCTAAACGCCTGACTGAGCCTAACAGCAAATATTTTCTTCTATAATCCCGATAGACTGACTTTTTAGTCAGAAATCGATATTTTTGAGACCAATTTGCGGGCTTGCCATTCCTTTTAAACCCAGTAATGAATGGAGAAATGTCCGAAAGCAAGGCCGGTAGCCCCGAAAAACAGGTAAACGACTCAGATATCAAATGGTTATGGAAACGCTTTCAGGAGCTGACGACCAAGGAGCTTTATGAAGTGATGAAACTCCGCCAAAAAGTCTTTGTTGTTGAACAAAACTGCGCCTATTTAGATTTGGATGATCGCGATAACGAGGCCGATCACCTGCTTGTGTCCGGCAAAGAAGAACTTCTCGGATACCTCCGAGTGACTCCAGCTGGTACACGTTTTACAGAATATTCCATTGGAAGAGTCGTTACCCATCCAAAGGTGAGGGGCTCAGGAATGGGCAAGGCTATGACGAAGCGCGCCATCCAATATATCCAGGACGTTCACGGAGATCAGCCCATCCGAATTTCAGCGCAATCCTATCTCGAAAATTTTTATACATCATTTGGCTTTAAGCGATTGGGCAAGGAATACGATGAAGATGGCATCCCACATATAGAAATGCTGTACGAGCCGACCACCTCTGGTTAATTTATTTCTATGAAGCTTTTTCAACTAAGTATTATCTCTGCATTTCTTTTAACAATTGTAGGTTGCGCTTCCAAGCAGGCCGCGGAGAGAGATCAAGCAATGTTTGATGAATTGGTAAATCGACACCACTCAGAAATCGATCTCTGCTTTCAAAATGAGGCCAAACAAAACCCTCAGCTCGGCGAGGGCAGCTTAATGATACGAGCCGACCATCTACCAAATGGAGAGTTTTCAAATATTCGAAAACTCAAAAGCTTTCCTGGCTCTGACGCCGTGTTTGATTGCATTGCCTCAATTATGAAAGATTGGAAAACAGAAAGGCCCTATACTCGAGGCCCTGTCGATCTAACTTGGAAGTTTGAAAAAAACGGTTAAGACTCAAATAGATATTTGTAATTTTGAAGATTTCTCTGAATATTCATCGAGAGAAGTTTCGAAACGGCATGAAAAGCCGCCACGGAGTTTTGACTTGCGTCTCCACTTTTAATTAACTTTTGGATCCTCTTGTTTAAACCGAGATTTACTTTTTGAATGTCTTCGTACTTTTGATCAAGTTCATCCAAATCAAAACTCACCTCTTCATCATCTAGGGCTCTATAGTACTGACGCAAAAGATGCATCGACACGGAACGGACAATGCTCTCTTCGAGACTGGCAAAGGGTAAGTGAAACCTGGCCATCGGCTTTAAATAACTCATTATAGGACAACCGCTTGTGGCCATTATCAAGCCGAATATCGAACCCAAAACTTCTTGAAGGGCTACTTCTTTATAATAATCTCTTTCGGAGGTTTTAACGGTCACCTTAACGCGAGTGTGTGAAATTTCATTTTTTACCACATCAATAAAGGCCTCAATACGCAAGGCTAAGGGACAACGTCGCGATTCAGATTCTTTTAGCGGACAACAAGAGCATTTCTCTGTCTCGAGCCCGGTCCAATCGGAAGGATTAGCTTTTGGCTGAGGCTCTAGAATCTGCAAAGTCTTGGAATCCAGAACGATATCAAGATCGATCGTTCGCTTATCCTCGAATTCCAAATGGTAATGTATCTTTTGTCCGTCCATAGCTTCTGCTTAAGACTTAAAGTTTCTCATTAATTGCCGAAGCTTTGAAGTATCAAAACATTTTAGATAGATTTTGAGCTCTTCTATAGAGGCCCGAATGTCTTCCAAGGCCAGATGAGGCGCGACTTTCTTTGCTTCTACTCCGTAGGCGAGCTGAAAATATGTCTTAAATGCACTTACGTCCAATAGACGATGATTTAGCCTTGCCGCAAATGCCGGCATCCAGATTTTTAAGAAAGCAAGATCACAGTAAACGGAGTTGCCTGCAAGCCGGGCAGGCTCTTTAGGAAAATATTTTTCTAAAAACCCTAACATCTCTCCTTCGACGGTCTTTAGGTCTTTACCGGTATGAAGTTTAGATAGAAGTCCGTTGGCCGTTAAAAGTTCTCGAGCTTCTGGTTCCATATTTTGAATCACGCTATCGGGCTGCTTCACTACACTGTGATAGCTATCTATAGCTTCCAAGTCGGCGTTCGTCACAATCATGGCCACTTCCAAAATGGGTTGCTTCGTTGGATTTAATCCCCCCATCTCCATATCCAACCAGAGCAAGCCTGAAGGTCGAACTTTTGATTTCAAAAACTGAGTTGATAACTTCTTATCCGAAAACAAGAATTTAAAGAGGTTAAAGGGCATTTCAGGATTTTAACTTCTGGCCACGAAAAGAACTAGAATTTGGAAATGAGATTGTAAGCCATTGAAATTAAAGACTATTTTAGAGAGAGATCCTGTTGTCTGGCTCTCAACATGCAATCTTATAACGTGTTATTATTTTAATGGGTGGCGCGGAATATTTTTAGATTAATTTATCTAGGCTTGCTTTTGGGAGTCATGCTGGAGCCTACGACTGCCGGGGTTGTTGGGGCGATGAACAAAGCTAGGCTTCGAGCTTGGAAAATCGCAAACAACCCTCAGTATTTAGAAAGAGCGCGCTACTGGAACGCGCTTAGAAATCCCATCTAATATCGAGTATGGTCCAGGATTGCTCCGTGCGGCAATCGGCTCAAAGCGAGGCCGAAGAATCGGCTCAGGTACTTACAAAAACGTATTTGTGCATCCTTACGATGAATCTCTAGTTGTAAAAATATCCGATCACCCGACAAAGGGCTCGGCTGCACTTCAGAGGGATGTATTCTTCGGCGGACATTTGGGTGAAGGTCCCGATGCCATTCCCGTCCCAGAAATTTTTTCGACGGACGGAATATTCAGTCATAATATGTTGGTGCAGCGAAGGGTCCCACCAAATTTTCTTGAAGCGGACAGATATGTTAAGGACGAAGTTCGACGGCTCCAAAACCAGTTACGCGGCCTCGACTTTGAAGATCAACTTCCCATTTTTCAACAGATGGAAGCGGTTAGAGGGATCCCCGTCAATATGGTTAACAGCGCTCTTAGGAAAATGAATCGTGGCGCGATTGAAGAAGCTTTCAATAACGGCCAACTTATCCGAGTTGGTGATAGCGTCTTGGATCACGTTGGTATCGACATAGCCGAATTTAACTTTATGCTAAACCCTCGAAAGCCATCAGACTATTTCATGGTTGATTTCTAGTTATCAGCTGAAAACATCATTTCGTCATCTTCAAAAAACTCAAGAAGGAGGTTTCCGTTGTTAGTATCCAAATCCAACGATCCCGAATTACCATCTGGAAAGAATCTGACGTAAACTTGGTATGGTTTAATTTTATGCTGAATTAGCATATTGATTAAGGTTTCTCGACTTTCTTCGACAAAATCATCGTCATAATTTTCTTTAGAGCCGCCCGCACTCCAATACTTGTGGATCATTCCCACCGCGCTTTTTCTGGAGTCATGGCATTCCGGTTTTAACTCCCTCATTTGTTCTCCCGGAACCCGTTATACTGTCTCTTGCCTTACAGCGATTGGGAGGTTTTCCACTTGTGAAGAAATTTCAAGTTTCTAATCTTAGATTAAGGCCTAGTCTACTGCCCCTTCTCGTTTTGTGGCATGGAAGTTATGCCTATCTCGAAATTGAAATCTATATTTGGATGGTCAAGAACATGGCATTTATGATTCCGATCCCTGGTTGAATAATTAAACTCAAAGGTAGGGCGGTATCTGACCGCATGTCGATACTTCGCGAGAGTCGAGTTTAAGTCCTGGGTCTGCATTTTCAATGGGCCCGCTTGAGTAGGTGGTGGACTTCTTTGTCAGAAGCGTAAAGCCTTTCAGCGATTTTAAACTTAAGCTCTTCTTCAGAAAGCGATGGCCAACCACGGGGAGAGCCCAACGAATTGCCCCCATGGATTGGGTACGAAGCGAAGTGGCGACCCCTAGGGGAATTCATAATAAGAAGAAATGCAAATTTCTTAAAACAACAAACAACTTAAACACTTATAAATTAAACTTTGAGCGAGTCTTAGACTTTCAGTGTTTCGGAGTATTTCTGCACATTTCAAAGTTTGGTCCCCATTTGGTAGCCAGTCGATAAACGCCCTCCTTATGGCTTCTCCCCTTAGATTCCCCATCTTCACGCATATATTACACTATGCTATAGTGTTTTATAGTGTGCATATGGTATGGCAAAATTTCGATTTGTTGAATGGCTGCTGAACTGGCTTTTAGAAACCCCAGAATTTCAGTTTGAATGGGATGCCGGCAATAGATCGAAGAGCACCGCCAAGCACGGAGTAAGCACTGACGAGGTAGAATCAGTGTTTCGGGGCGGTCTTGCCGTTCCGTTGGGAATTCAGGAAAGCCCAAGGGTCGACGAAGAAAGATTGGGATTGGTCGGGCCAACCGCTACCGGGAAAATGCTGGCTATTGCCTTTACACTTCGAGAAGGCAAGGTTCGCCCGATTAGTGCAAGACCGACTCACAAAAAGGAGAAAGGCGCTTATGAGCAAATACTACGCCAAATCACAGAAAGGGTATGAAGAAGCCTTCGAATTCGACACCAAAAAGATTTTGGAAGCCATGAAGCGAGCAAAAAAAGGAAGAAAGGTTCCCACAAGTATTGCCTTGGAGCCAGCGACAATCAAAAACTTAAAATCCATCGCGGATAAAATTGGCGTTCCCTATCAAGTCTTAATGCGGCTGTTTATTTTAGAGGGTTTAAAAAGAGTAAAAACAGCCTAAAAAATTGAAGAGCGCTCCTCCCTGAAAACTGATCCTTTGCTATTTCGTCATTTTCTTCCCCGGAATAACTCCACCCCAGTATTTGGAGGGATTACAGTACTCAGTAAAATAAGACATGCACCTTCCATTTCCATGAGCTCGAACAAATATGACAGCAATTTTTTTATCATATTCTCCTAAATGCTTTGGGTTTTCAATTTTAGCCTCATCGAAATGTTTGGATAAAGAGGGTTCAATGCCAACGAGGTCCATTCGCAATGCGCCTCTCGTTAAAAGGTTGTATTCAGACAACCTTTTTAAGCATGTCTCTCTGTCCAATGGCCTTCGGAAAAAAAAATCGTAGAGTATCCCGTCGAGAACAGCGTAAACACCAAAAAATGTCGCATCCGCATCCCCCTCGCAAACAGCTTCTGTCCACTCTGGCTTTATAGAAACATGCAAAAAATTTTCTCTATACTCAATAATTTGCCCTTTTGAGGTGCAAGATAAAATAACAACCGCCAAGATACAAATATTAAGTCTCCGCAGGAGGTTGCCTTTCACTTCTTGCTCCCCCTTTGTTGTTTAATTTTTTTGTAGAGCTTATCCAAATTTGACATGATTTCGTCAGGTTTACCCCCATGTCCAAGCTGATTCAAAATCCCCTTATATTCAGCAATAGCTTCCATCCAGGTGGCCTCCCGTTTCAACCTATGAGAAGCTAAATATTTTTTGTGATGAAGCCAACGAATCGCCGCACAAATATTCATATTGGGATCAAGTGAATCTTCTTTCGAAAGATCAATTAAATAATCCTTTAATTCACCTTTTGTACCTCGAAGAATTTTTCTCGTTTGTTCTGTTATTTGAATGAGACCCCTTGCAGTACCAGACTTGCTTGGAACCGACACACCGACGTCAAAACTAGACTCCGAAGCAATGAGTACCTTTACCAGATCAGGGTCAAGAGACTCTTTCGGTTCAAAAATGTCATTCCAGAACTGTGTCCATCCTGCGATGAGGTCATCAAAGTCATTTCCACGTAAATATCCGAGAGAATTTGATGTTGGCCTATTCTTTACACTTTTAAAGTGATTCGAAGAAATCTCTAAAATTTCATCTGGAACAAATATCTCGTGCCCACTCGGATTTTTTCGACAATGACCGTCTACAGTTGTCGTGCCATCGGGGTTCCTTTCTGAAACAGATACTTGTCGATCGTGCTCTCTTACCCAATGTTCACCGAGAGGACACTTTCGCCAAGGATGCCTTTTCTTCTTATTCGGCATGATCGAAACCTAAAATAAATTTTGTTTAAGACCAAGAATCAATTTAAAACGTTAAAAAATAAACTTTGAGCGAGTCTTAGACTTTCAGTGTTTCGGAGTATTTCTGCACATTTCAAAGTTTGGTGGCCATTTGGTAGCCAGTCGTTCAACCGTCAAATCTCTTCAGCTGGCCAAGAAGCGTCTTCCATACTTTTTCAAAATTCTTCTCAGAAGCCTCAAGTTTTACGCTTCTCCAGGCCATTTCTAATTGAGCAGTCTCGATGGCTGAAATTGCCTCGAAAAATGAGTTGGGAATATCTGTTTTTCTATTTTGAAACGTTGCCTCGATAGCACTCGCAATCCCACCTCGTTCCAAGCCCCTATCGAACAAGACTGTTAAATCATAAATATCTTTAGCTCTTGAGTTAGCTTGCCCCCTGTCTACAAGCGCCTGAAGCTTTTCAGCCAAAATAAACTCTAGCGGATAGACTCGCCAGCTGACCGGATCTTCTCCTGGCAATAAGGAGTCAAACTGACTTGGCAGAATCTCAGACGAAATTCTGTCACTAAAACCAATATCAAAATGAAGGCGCGAGAGTTTCTTCAGTTTTGTCTTTTCATTTGGAGGCTCACCTATCTGAAAAGCACAGTCAAACCGAAGAGCCCCGTACTCGCCTGATTGATCTAACGACCTGGCTTTTATGTCTCCGAACCACACTCCGTCATTTAAATCTTCGTTCAAAGCACTGGGAACAAGCTCTATGACTTTTTCTTTAGAAATTCCTTGTCCGAGAGCATCCAAATCCCTTGTAAAGCGCTCGTTTCCAACTAACTTAAAAAGAGCGAATCCGCCCTTAAAAATCAGGGACTTTGATAAAACGGCATCCCTGCAAATTCGAGCCACAATTCTCTCTAAGGCCAGCAGAAT
>PCXB01000055.1 GCA_002787535.1 Deltaproteobacteria bacterium CG11_big_fil_rev_8_21_14_0_20_45_16 | reverse complement strand
TTTGGAAAGTAAGCGATGATAGGTCTCAAGAATTTCCTTCGATTTCGATTGAATTTGCTGTCGCTTTTTTTGGTAAATAAAATTGGTTTCGAACATGAATTCCCAAAGTAAATCAAAATCATCTTCAGTTAAGTCTTGAATAAAGCTCTCAGAAGCCTTTTGCTCATAATTCGAAATATCCTTTAACAACTCAACGCTCGCATTAATGAATTCTCCGCCAAGGCGAAATTGATTGTTCTCGCCATCCGAACGATAGTCCACATGCGCGACCTCAAAACTAATCTCTCGAAGTGGTGCATAAGGCAGCTGTAGCTGACAACTGGTGAAACGCATGCCTCGGATAATTGGAAAGCTCGTCTTTTCCAACATGCAAGCCATTCCGGAGCTCGATATTTCGTAGATTTGGCCCTCCAACTTTCGTCCTGGAAAAAATGGATGCTCAGCTGAAAAGAAACACGGCTTCGTATCTAAAACAGGGATTCGCTTTGCAGATCTTCGGACCGGATCTTGTGGTCCACTAGCCAGGGCGGTTGGAAGATCCCGAAATAGCATGATGATTTGATAGGAATCAGCAAGACTTTCGTCCATCCTCTGCGTATCCACTCGTGAAACGATGCCGCTAGTTCGAAGAATGGCACTACCCTTGTAGGCAACGTTGAGCTCCAGAATTTGATCTCCTGGAAGCAACAGGGCATCCTGGCGGCTCAGGAATAGACTCATTCCTAATTGAGAAAATTCAAAGATTCTCACGTTCTTAAACTCAATTTGCCCAATAGAAGTCTTAGCCTTAAGACTCACTTTTAAGTCTTCAGAATACAAAGCTCGGTCAATCGTCAGCCGAGGATTGCGACGAAGATTAGTTAGCGATATATCCTCAGGTCGTTCAAGGCCAAGCATTCGATCTTTAATCCAAAGGATTTTACTCTCAAAGGTGGCCCGCTTTCGTTTGTAGCCAAAGTTGACTTTTAGTTTTTCCCCTTCTTTTAAAGGTGTTCCAATCTGATGAAGCTCCACAATGAATTCGGAATCTTTTGTATCGATGGGTTGCGCCAACCATTGTTGACGTTCGTTCAGCTTCTTATTTTCGAATTCAAAATACAAAGAGGAACCGGAAAAAACTAAATATTCCAATACGTTTCCAACGCGAGGACTTCCAATTTGTACCGGTGGTTGAGTTTGATAATACTTGTCAAAGGCAAAAACGTTGACGCTCATACATCAATTATAAGAGTTTCCAGGGCTTGCCCCCCTGCAGAAACTTTCAAAAGCATGATTTCTTTTCCGCCTGGCGACCTAGGTCTGATGCGTCCGACTGCCGCAGCGAGTAGAAAACTCGAGTTACCAGGAACCAAACTTAGGATCTAGGAGGTAGAAAGATGATTACGCATATCTTCCCAGAACAAAACTCCGGCACGTATGTCCAATCCAGTGGACGATTCAACGACGATCTTGGCATACGCATTCAAAACAAATCACGATTGGTTAACTCCCATTTTGTTGGCTCTAATTTTAACCCGAACCCTATGCAAAAAAAGAGCCTGGAAAACTTCAGGCAGAATTACGGTATTTATCGAGAAGCCCTTCATCGGGCCAGCTGATATTTGGCGGCTTTGCAAATTTCGTCGTTATAACTTGACGAAGAGGCTTGGAGATATGAACCTGACTTAATGCGCCAGGCATTGTGGCTCTTGCAGTTAGGCACTCCAAGCCTCCCAACACCATCTTCGGTTTCCAAATACCTTAAAGAATTTTTGATGGACCCTCGCGTGATCGATATCCCATGGATTGCTCGTTGGCTTTTGGTGCATGGCATTATCGCCAACGCCCGTTCAGGCAAAAGCGCCAAGGCCTACCAAAAGATTTGGCTACCCAAAGGTAGTCCCCTCCGAGTTTATTCGGAGAAGTTTAGGGATGAATTACAGTCGATACTATCATCTCAAGAAATTAAAGTTTTCTTGGGTATGCGCTATGGTTCGCCAAGTATGCGGGAGAGCTTAGATCAAATCAGATCGGATGGTTTTGATCGGATTCTAGTAGTGCCAATGTTCCCCCAGTACGCCTCGTCGTCCTGGGGATCAGCCATGGAGCGTGTCTACAAACTTCTTGCGAGAGAAATCAACGCCCCTAGCCTTCGTGTGATTCCAGCATTTTTTGATCAACCGGAGTTTATCAACGCTTGGGCCAATCGAATTCGAGCCGCAGAATATCAAAATTACGATTTAGTTTTATTTAGCTATCACGGTCTTCCTGAAAGACATATGAAGCGCTGTGCCGACTCTTGTCTGCAATCAAATGGGTGTTGCGACAAACTTAATATTGATAATCAATTTTGCTACCGAGCTCAATGTTTTGAGACCACGAGACGCATTCAACAAATCCTTCACTTAGATGACTCGAAGCTTGCGACAAGCTTTCAATCAAGACTGGGCCGAACTCCCTGGATCAAGCCTTATACCGATGAGCTCGTTCTGACTTTGCTAAACCAAGGGAAAAAAAGGATTCTTGTATGTTCATCTTCCTTCGTCGTTGATTGTCTTGAAACTCTCGAAGAGGTCGAAATTCGGCTTCGTGAAAATTTTATAACAGCCGGCGGAGAAAAGCTTGAGATGGTTAAATCCCTCAACGCCGACCTCGACTGGGTAGAAGGATTCTCTAAGATTGTTGAACGCCATAAATTCCTTAAATAATTAAATAATTTCAATAGCTTAGATCTTCCTTTCAGCCCCAATAATTCATGTTAAGATTAATTGATGGGTGGCAGCGGGAAGACAGCTTCTGAGTTGAAGCTGAAAGCAGGATTAGGTCCGCAATATTATCGAATTCCCGCACATCTTTACCAAGAAGGTGAGATCATTGATCAAGATCTCTACTTGCACTATCAAGGTCAGTACATTCTCTATCGCCCAAAAAACTTAACCTGGAAGGCGGCAGATCGAGAGCGTCTGCTGGAGTTTAATATCGATCATTTGTACATTCAATGTGATACGATTGCCGCTCACCATAGCTTTCTTGAAAGCAACCTCTCAAGAATACTGGATCAACCTAAAATCGCTAGAAAGCAAAAAACGCTGGTTCTTTACGAAACCTCCCAAGCCATAATTTCAGACATTTTCGAAAAGCCAAATTCACCTGATACCGTAAGACGGTCGGTTGGCTTTGTAAAAAATTCAGTCGATTTTTTGAAGGACCAAGACAATTTTCATCAGTTCATGAGACTGGCGACAAGTAATTTTTCGGAATACACCCACGCCATTCAAGTATCCGCTTATGCGATTGCTTTAGCTCGTGAAGTTGGAATGAAATCTTTCAATGAACTTTCGGCTATCGGCGTTGGCTCCATTTTACACGATATCGGAAAGGTAAAAATCGACAAACGTATCATTGAAAAACCAGGGCCCCTCGATGAGGACGAACGACGAGAAATGGAAAAGCATCCTCAGTATGGATTTGAAATTTTGCAAAAGCAACGAACCGTACCCGAAACAGCTGAACAGATCGTACTGCAGCACCATGAACGGCCATCCGGTAAGGGTTACCCCTATCACTTAGGAAGCGATATGATTTGTTCGGCAAAGATCGTCTCCATAGCTGATTGTTTTGACTCATTAACCTCGGATCGACCTTGGGAAAAAAAACGTTCAGCTCTCGAAGCACTTGAGTTAATGCGGAAAGATTATGTCGATGAATATGAAGCCAACCTCTTAGTGGCGTTCATTAGAGTAATTGGGATTAAAGGATGATGACGATAATCAATCCAAATGAGTTATTTCCCACCATTGACTTTACGGATGGCGAAAGATTCGTCCCCATGCATTCGAACTATATCCAACTTGATCGGCCTGTAGAGCAGGATATTTATCTTCGTGCACACGGCCAATTCATTATCTATAAACGCCAAGGGCAAGCCTTCAATACGCCAGATAAGAAGCAGCTCGAAGTCTCAGGAAATAATATTGTTTATATCTTAGCCAAATCTGACGGAGACATTCGAAAATTTTACGAAAACAATCTTGGTAATATTATCGAAAATAAAAGTATTTCGAGCGAAGAAAAGGCTAGCGTCTTATACAAATGCGCTGTCGGTATCGCTAGGGATATTTTTGAAAAACCTGATGCTAAAGAAACCGTTGGACGTTCGCAGGTCGTCGTGGAAAATACTATTCAACTTCTCGCACAAAGTAGCGATGCGTTTATTCAGATGATTTCTTTGTCTGGCCATGATTATTATACCTACACCCACTGTGTAAATGTTTTGACCTTTACCGTTACGCTCCTTTCTGAAATGGGATTTAAGGATCCTAAATTTCTTAAGGAGGCCGGAATGGGAGCTCTTTTGCATGACGTAGGCAAATCCAAAGTACCCATCGAGATTTTGAATAAACCAGGCAAACTCACGGAAGATGAGTGGCAAATCATGAAGCAACACCCGGAGTTTGGTGCCGAAATTGTCGAGAAGGGAAAAATGCCTGAGCGTGGCGTAGATATAATTGTTCAGCATCATGAGCGCATGAATGGAAAGGGCTATCCTCAAGGCCTTATTGGAGGAGCCATCCCTATTGCCTCCCAGGCTGTGGCCATCACCGATGCCTACGATGCCATGACCACGAATCGATGCTATCAAAAGGCGATGTCTGGATTCAGAGCTCTGCAGATCATTACACAAGAGATGTCAGGTCACTACAATCCTAAGCTTGTCGAAGCTTTCATTCGAATCTTAAATCATAAAAAAGACAAATAGACTGAGAAGCTACAGCTTTTTGATAAGAGAATAGCGTCTTAGTATTCCTAGATTCGTCAGCACAATGGCCGAACGTCCATCATTAAAAACTAAAGCGGGACTAAGCTCAGCTGAGCCCATAGCTTTGGACTTAGCGATGAGGGCTCCGGTTTCCCTATTCAAAACACTACAAACTCCGTTGCTACTTACAACCCAAAGATAATTGCCCTGATAAGCTGGTGTTGAGCCCAGACCACCCGTTAACTCGTACTTCCAAATCACATAACCCGTTGAAAGCTCTACTGCCATCACCGATGCATTTCGATCACTCATATAGACTCGATTCGCTTCGATATCAAAACTTGCAGGTGTATGTAAGGAAAATCGCTTTTCCCATATAAGAGCTTGAGAAGCACCCGTCTTTTTCCATGCCTTAACATCCCCACTGAAAGAAGACGCCACAAGATAGTCTCCTGAGCTTTGCACGGATTTGAGATCATTCAATCCCAAAGTATCTTCCTCCGTGGTTCGAAAATCCTCTGACCATATTCGTTTACCGGTACTGGGCTCAAAGGCCATCAAAACTCCCGAAGGAAATCCATTCACGACATAATCATTGAAAAATTGTGGCCCCTGAAACGACCACATTCCGAGACTTGTCTCCTTGGGATCTCGCTGTTGCCATAACCATTGTCCGGAATCCGCCGCATAGGACTCCAGTGAACCATAAGAATTCATCATCCAAATCTGATTGTTTTGAACTAGGGGCCTCGAGAATAAAATACCTTTTGCAGGCTGCTTCCAAATAATTTCATTTCTCTGTAGATCAATTCGATAAAGATAACCCTTAGTATCACCACCATAAATAGAACCATCGGCTTCGGCCCAAGTCGTCTGAGAATCGGCAGCCAGCTCAAATCGCTTTATACTCTCACCCGACAATAAAGACCGTTTATCCACGCGAGCCTCCCCACCCGCAATCACAAAACTTGAATCAAGAGCGGTAAGTCCGCCCAAGAAAAGACCTTGAATATAATCCTGTGAAGTCTTTGGCTCTCCCAGTCGGACCAGCCAATCTTCAGTGAGACTCCATTGTTCGTCAGCCGCAAAGCACGGAAAGCTTAGAGAAAAAACAATCAGAATTAAATGGCCTTTAGAAAACTTAAACACTGGCGTAGTTAACGAGATTTAGACCGAATTGAAAAGGTCTTTCCTTTGGACTTGGCTCGAAAATTTATAGAAAGAGGCAGACCTCCCAAATCAAAACTCTCCCGCATGGAATTCTCAATAAACCTTTTTTCATCCTTAGGAACAGACTGAGGCGCGTTGCAGAAAATCTGAAAGCTCATGGGTGATTCCCCCGTTTGAACCATATAATTGTACTTAAGATACTGATTCGGAGTTCGGAGGCCTTTGGCTTGAATACCACGTTTGGCCACCCGCGGCTGCTTAAGTCGCTGGATTTTTTCCAGCCATTTATTGAGTTGGGAAGTCGGAATTTTCTTACGACGCGCTTCCATCTGAATAAGTTCATCTAAGAGATGTTTAATATGATAGCCTGTCTTGGCAGAGATACAAATGGACGGTAAGAAATACATTTCCCCAAGGTCCCGTCTCAATTCTGATCGATAGGCACCGTCTTTCCAATCTTCCTTCATCAAATCCCATTTATTTACCGCGAGAAGTGTTGGCACAAGACTTTCACGCACAAGTCGCAATAATTTCTTGTCCTGCGTAGCCATTAAAGCTCGCGCATGAGGCTCGATTAACAAGATGCATAAATCACAGCGCTTGAGTTCTTCCATGGCCTTAAGTGAAGAAAAAATTTCAACAGGATCGGAATGCTTCCCATAGATTTTCGCTTTCTTTCGAACACCCGCCGAGTCGACAAACTCCCATTCTTTATTCTTAATTTTTTTTCGGCATTCGATTGAATCTCGAGTCGTTCCTGGAATTTCGGATACCATCGAGATCTTGGTTCCTGCCAATCGATTGATTAAACTACTTTTGCCAGAATTGGGCCGGCCCAAAATAAGAATCTTCAAATCTGCAGCCTTTTGCGCCGTCTTGCTTTCATCCTTATGGGCAAGCGGCAGAAGCGTCGATAAGACGATTTCCTCTAGATCCTTTAAGCCCTCTTTCTTTTCAACAGACACTTCGATAGGTGATTTTCCGGTCATCTTGGCATAGTCATTCAGATTTTCTGCAAAGCTCCGGCGATCGGCTTTATTAGCCACCACAAGAAAAGGGCGATTCAATTTTCGAATTGAATCCAAACATTCACGGTCTAGAGAATTTGGAGATTCAGAAGCGTCGACCATAAAAATAACGGCCTCGATTTGATCTATCCATTCAGCTGGAATTTTGCGC
>PCXB01000090.1:603-7895 GCA_002787535.1 Deltaproteobacteria bacterium CG11_big_fil_rev_8_21_14_0_20_45_16 | reverse complement strand
CTCGGCGGCTTCTTGGCAGGACCGAAAGAAAATGTAACGGTTTTTGTGATGCTCTCGTCAAAGCTTTTTTAGTGGGGCGCTGTTGATAGAAATATAGGCATGTAATGAAGACTTAGAGGTTTAGTTTATGAAGAGAACGTACCAACCTAGTAAAGTAAAACGTCGGAGAAAGCATGGATTTCGTGCGCGAATGGCTACTCCTGGCGGAAAGAATGTCATTCGGGCAAGGAGAAAGAAGGGTCGTAAACGGCTTACAGTGTCTGTCAAAAAGAAGTAAGGTTAGTCTTTCGTGCGCTATTCACGAAATTGCCGTTTGTTGAAGCGATCGGATTTCGATGCTGTTTTCAAGTCGGTGACAAGCCCGCAGCTCGGTCGACTGATTCGGCAAAGAAATTATTTAGTCTATCAAAGGTTTTCGGAGCAATCGCCCCGCCTTGGTCTAAGTATTTCTAAGAAAGCTGTTCGATTGGCGGCACGTCGCAATCGACTCAAACGCTGTTTGAGAGACTTCTTTAGACAACATTTGGCCGAGCTTCGTGGGGATATTATCGTTCGATGGACGACAGATCCTAATTCCTATGAGTATGACGACTTAACTAAGCCACTGAGCCTATTAATTCAGAGATCAGTTAGCTGATGCGAATAATTTTAATATTTTTTATTTATCTTTATAAGGCCATCAATCCAATTTTGTTTGGATTGGCGGAAGTGATAGGACTTCGGACTCAATGCAAATTTCCGATAAGTTGCTCGGATTTTGCGATCGATGAATTGCGTAATTCGAAGAATTTATTTGGCTCTTGCAAGAGCATTGCTGGAAGGTTGCTTTCCTGTGGTCCTTGGAATAGCTTTGTTTTTTTCTTTTTGCGTCATAAATCACAGAGGTAGTGTAAGTGGATACACGAACAATTATTGCGATTGGCCTGTTTATTCTGGTCTATTTTTATTTCTTTGCGCCACAGCCGCAACAGATGCCGCAGCAAGTCGCGAGTTCGACAGTCAGCGATGAGACGAAACCAGGGAAAGAGGCTTCTTCTAAACTAGAGGCTTCTCCTGAAGCGATCAGTCCTGAGCTTGAGAATAAAATATTTGAACTAGAGTCCGAGCGACTCCGACTAAGAATTAATGCCCTGGGTCAGGTTATCTATGCGGAACTTCCTCATTATAGTGAAAAAGTTGGCCAGCCGGAGCCGGTGCGCTGGAACTTTGAGGAAGTTGATTATTTCAATGAGGTGAAACTGAATACGAGCCTTGGCCCAGTGCGCTGGAAGCTTGTGTCAAGCGATTCAAATTCGATCAAGCTTGAGGCCAGAATTGAGGCTTTGATTCTGAACAGAGAAATCAGTCTTTCTGATAGTTCCTACAGTCTGAATATACGAGATAGTGTTCATAATACTGGAAAACGTTCTGCTAAAATTTCTCAAGAAGTGCGTCTTTTTAAGCACGTGGATCCAGATAAAGAAGTAGGCTTTTTCAAAAGAATGTTTCAGCCGCAGGCCGACATCTTAGAGTTTGTTTGGTTTCAAGATGGTTCTCTTAATACTCAGCTCACCCAGAAACTTACCGAGCCTACTGCAGTAGATCAGGCTATTAGCTGGGGCGGCTATAGTAGCAAGTATTTTTTCCTGGGTATAATTCCCAAGAGCGCAAGTTTCGACAAACTCGTTTATTCCATGCAAAATCAGAAGGCGTCTGAATCCTGGGAACTCATGGAAAAGCAGATTGAACCAAATGGCAGTGATGAGTACGAAACGAGTTTGTATCTTGGGCCAAAGAAAATTGAAGAGCTGAAGAAGCTGGCTCCCGATCTTGATCATGTCATTCAGTACGGAAATTGGTTGGGTCCGATATCTAGATTTTTACTTTCTATTCTTTTGTTTTTTTACAGCCTGATTCCGAATTATGGGATCGCAATCATTATGTTGACCATCGTAGTGAAGAGTTTTCTTTTTCCGTTGGCCTATAAGGGGGCTGTTTCGATGAAGAAGCTTCAGATTGTTCAGCCAAAAATGAAAGAGATCCGCGATAAGTACAAATCGAACCCGCAAAGGATGCAGGCGGAAATGATGAATTTATACAAAACTGAAAAGGTAAACCCCGTCGGAGGCTGTCTTCCCCTACTACTTCAGATGCCAGTGTTTTTTGCTCTCTATCGAGTGTTCTTTGCTTCCTTTGAAATGAGGCACGCAGCGTTTTTCGGTTGGATTCAGGATCTATCAGCCTTCGACCCATATTTTGTGACTCCGATAGTGATGACGGGAGTGATGTTTTTACAGCAAAAAATTACGCCCATGCCGGGCGGGATGGGCGAAGAGACTGAAGCCATTAAAGTTCAGAAAGCCATGTATAAATGGATGCCGATTATCTTTGGGGGAATTATGTTGTTTCTGCCAGCTGGTTTAGCCCTGTATATACTTGTAAATGCTCTAATTTCGGTCGTTCAACAATTCTACCTTAATAAGCACTTGCAAAAGCTCTTTCCGGAGGTCAAAAAACCGGCATTGAGTCAAGTGAATGGCCACTAAACCAGAAAAAGTAGAAGCCGTAGATACAATCTGTGCCCTTTCAACAGCATTGGGCCGATCTGCTTTGGCGGTAATTCGATTAAGCGGCCCAGGCTCCTTGTTTGTATTGCAAAAAATGACTGGTCGTAAAGAGTTTCATCCCAGGCGAGCAACTTACGAAGTATTACGAGATCGAGACGACAGCGTCCTTGATGAAGCCGTAGTTACCTACTATCCAGCTCCAAACAGCTTTACCGGAGAGGATATGGTCGAAATATCTTGCCATGGAAACCCTATAATCGTGGAAGGAATACTAAACGAAATTGTTTCACGTGAAACAAGGCTGGCGGAGCCTGGCGAGTTTAGCCAAAGGGCTTTTGTTAATGGAAAACTAGGCCTTCAACAACTTGAATCCCTGGATTGGATTTTGAATTCCAGAAGTCCTGCGGGCTTCCGAAGGGGTCTGAGGGCTAAGTTGGAGGGTTTAGGTGCCCCACTTAAGGAAATTGAAGCCGGGTTGATGGAGGTTTTAGGAGATATTCAGTCTCAATTAGACTTTCCAGAGTATGAAGTCGGGAGATTTGATAAAACAAAGCTGATATCAGGCCTTAGGAGTTTTAAAACAAAGCTCGAAGCGAGTCTCGGTTCGTACACGAGAGCTCTCCGAACTTTTAATTCTTGGAAAGTAGTGATTATCGGGCCTCCTAATTCGGGGAAGTCCTCCTTGTTTAATCGATTACTGGGCTATCAAAGATCAATTGTCTTCAATCAAGCTGGGACGACTCGAGATTTGGTTGAAGATTATTTGAGTTTTGAGGCAATGGATTTGGTTTTGGTCGATACAGCTGGAATTAGAGAGGCTAATGAGGCAATTGAGGCCCTCGGAATCGAGAAGACTTTGGCGAGCCTTAAGGAAGCCAATGTTATATGTTGGCTTACGGATACGGGTGTTGCGCCGCCAGGCAAGCTTATGGAGCTCCATGCAGATAAGAACTGGTTAGTTATAAGCTCAAAACAAGACTCTGGGGCCCCATTTCTGGAGGGTTCTCTAGGTGTCTCTGCTCACACTGGGGAGGGCCTGGATGATCTAAGGAAGCTCCTTAAACCACTAGACCAGGCAGAAAAGTCTGATGAGCTTGGAATTTGCTCGGAGAGGCAAAGAGTTCACCTGGAAGCTGCTATCGCCCATCTTGAGAAAGCAGCTGCCGATATTGAATCGGACGTTTATTTGGAGATCGCCGCTGAATCTCTGGGACTGGCTAAAAAGGAACTGGAACTAATTCTAGGTGAAATTCCGAATGATGATATTATTCGGAGCATTTTAAGTCGTTTTTGTATCGGAAAATAAAATGTTTCATGTGAAACACTTAGATTGCAGCATTGTTTCACATGAAACATCGCCCGAAAGCGGAGAATTTGAATGAACTTTGATGTGATAGTTGTGGGAGCCGGGCACGCCGGAGTTGAGGCCGCTCGAGCAGCAAGCCAAATGGGCTGCCAGGTCCTGCTTTTGACCATGAATGCAGATCAAATTGCGGCGATGTCGTGCAATCCAGCTATTGGGGGGCTTTCCAAAAGCCAGATTGCTAAAGAGATCGATATCCTTGGTGGATGGATGGCGCGTGTGGCGGATGAATCCGCCTATCAGTATCGAGTATTGAACGAAAGGAAGGGGCCGGCCGTTCAAGCGACAAGAGTTCAAGTTGATCGTCACGAATATCGACAGATTATGAAATTTCGAGTGGAGAATCAGTCTGGATTGCTCCTGAAACAGGCGCAGGTAGCACGTCTTCTTTTTGAGGGCTCAAAAATTAAAGGTATTGAGACTTCAATTGGGCAAAAATTCTTTGCTCGTCAGATCATTATCACTACCGGAACCTTTATGAACGGAAAGGCTCACATAGGAAGACAGAGTTTTGCGTCGGGTCGGGCCGGGGAGCCACCCTCCCTTGGCTTATCTGATTTTTTGAAGACTCTTGGGATTAAAATTTCTCGTTTTAAGACGGGAACGGTTCCTCGTGTGGATGCCAGGAGTGTTGATTTCTCAAGAATGGAGAGACAGGAAAGCCAAACATCCTGTGCGCCGCTTTCGATCTTCTCTGAAAAACTGAGACCCGATCTAAGAGCCGCCTACTTGGCCTATACAAATCCCAAAACTCACGAAACAATTCGTGCCTCCTTAGACCAGTCCCCACTTTACTCTGGAATTATTGAGAGCCGTGGGCCGAGATATTGCCCGTCAGTAGAGGATAAGATTGTTCGGTTTGCGGATAAAGATCGGCACCAACTTTTTTTGGAGCGAGAAGGGCGATGGACCAATGAAGTCTATGTTGGGGGAGTTTCGACAAGTTTACCCTATGACTGTCAGTTGGAGTTTTTAAGAACCATAGAAGGCCTTGAAAGCGTGGAGATTATTCGACCCGGGTATGCCATTGAATACGATTATATCGATGCTACACAATTGCTTCCGAGCCTGGAGATGAAAGAGGTCCCCGGATTGTACTTTGCAGGTCAGGTTAATGGAACTTCTGGATATGAAGAGGCCGGGGCCCAGGGCTTGATGGCTGGAATAAATTCAGGCTTAAAGAATTTTGAAAAGGAGCCGCTTATTCTAAAAAGAAGTGAGGCATATATTGGTGTTCTCATTGATGATCTTGTTAGCAAAACTACAAACGAACCTTATCGAATGCTTAGTTCTCGGGCCGAATGGCGATTACTGCTTAGAGAGGATAATGCCGAGCAAAGACTCTATTCTTACGCAAAGCGAAATAAACTCTTGAGCCTATCGGATGAACAGAAGATTGAAGCAGTACTAGATGAGCGAGAAAAGCTTCACTCTAAAATTAAACTTACAAGAGTCTTGCCCTCCCAAGTGATCAACTCGCGCTTAGCCGCAGTAGGTCAAAATGAATTAAAATCTGGGATCTCTGTCCATGAACTTTTGAAGCGTCCTGGTTTTGAACTTCCAGAAATTGAAATGCTTGTTCCACTTTTATTTGCTGAGCACGCTCAACAAGATTGGAAGCGCGTCATGAGTGATGTCAAGTACGAGGGTTATATTCGGCAGTGTGAATCTCAGCTCAAACAGATGGAGAGGCTTGAGCGACTAAAAATCCCGCTTGGATTTAATTTTTCTGCTTTAAAAGCTTTACCAATCGAAGCTCGAGAAAAATTGACGCAAATTCGACCAGCAACGCTCGGGCAGGCTGGGCGAATATCGGGGATCACCCCAGCCAGTATCTCTGTTCTTGCTATCCATCTTTCGAAAGCTTCTGATAAAGGTGCTTGCGTCAATGAGTAGAGCTTTGATTAAATTAAGTTATCTCATTGGGGGATGGTTCCAATTTCGAAAGGGCGGAAATAATGTCTGAAAGTGAAGCTCCGCGTCTGAAAAAAATTTCTGTCGCGAATCAAAAGGGTGGTGTTGGCAAAACCACTAGTTCTGTGAATTTGGCAGCATGTTTAGCCGCGGCCAATTACAAAACTTTGTTGGTTGATCTTGATCCGCAGGGCAATGCAACAAGTGGCTTGGGTATCGATCGCTATGTTTCGAACACTATATATGATGTTTTAATTGGAAAAGTTGAATTGGACGAAGCCATTCAGGACTCGTATCTACCCAATCTAAAGGTTATTCCTGCAAATCAAAATCTTATTGGAGCGGAGGTCGAGTTAATCAACGCAATTTCGAGAGAAAAAAAACTTAAGACGGCACTTAAAAAACTGACCGATGATTATCGCTTTGTGATATTTGACTGCCCGCCGAGCCTTGGACTTTTAACGATTAATGCCTTCACAGCAAGTGACAGCCTGCTAATTCCTTTGCAATGCGAATATTATGCTCTGGAAGGTTTGGGTCAGTTGTTGAATACCTATCAAATTGTGAAAGAAGATTTAAATGAGGATCTTCAGATCGAAGGTATCTTACTAACCATGTATGACGCTCGTAATAAATTAACGCATGAAGTCGAGAAAGAGATGCACCAGCATTTTCCAAAAGATGTTTTGGAAACAAAGGTTCCTCGAAATATTAAACTCTCAGAAGCGCCAAGCTTTGGCCGCCCAGTTGTTCTCTATGATATTGATTCAAAGGGTTGTCATGCGTACCTCGATCTTGCGTCAGAAATTCTTGTTCGCAATCATTACCCCAAACCTGATTGGAAAGAATTTATTAGCACTCAAAGAGAGGCACAAAGAGAGCAGGCTAAACCGGCACAAGAAGAAAATGTTAGTGAGGCAGCGGCCCCGACGGTTCAAGTGAGTGCTGAAGAAATTTTTGTGATGTCATCGGAAGTGGTCCCGGAAGTTTCTGTGGAAATAGAGGAAGTCAGAATTGACGAGGTCAAATCAGAAGACGCGGTTTTATCGGAGGAACTTAGTTTTTCAGATGAGGAAATGGAGCCCGTGCAGACTCCTGAAGTTTTAATCGACGAGCCGACCAAAGTGGAAGAAGTTGCGGAGACCGCAGTAGTGACAGATTCCGTGCAACACGAACAACCACAGAATTTAAATGTTTGATGGAGAGGGAATAATGGAAACAACACAAAATACTCAAAATAGAAGTGTTTTAGGAAGAGGGATTGGAAGCCTACTGCCCGAAGCAAATAAGAGGGGGTATTTTCTTTGCCCCATAGGAGAGTTGTATCCGAATCATGCTCAGCCTCGAAAATATTTTGATGCTGTAAAATTAGAAGAATTAGCACAGAGCATTCGAGAGAAGGGTGTGCTCCAACCTATTCTCGCGAAGAAAACGGACAAAGGCTATGTGATCATCGCTGGCGAGAGGCG
>PCXB01000090.1:0-591 GCA_002787535.1 Deltaproteobacteria bacterium CG11_big_fil_rev_8_21_14_0_20_45_16 | reverse complement strand
CTTGAAGTTGCGCTTATTGAAAATATCCAGCGACACGATTTAACTCCGATTGAAGAAGCCGAAGCTTATCAGAGGTTGATTATTGACCTTGGTTTGACTCAGGAGGAAGTTTCGAAGCGAGTGGGTAAGGATCGTTCGACGATTGCCAATGCACTTCGGCTCCTAAAGCTCACAAAGGAGGTTAGGGACAAGATTTCCACGGGAGAATTGAGTGTTGGACATGCGCGCTGCTTAATAGCGATAGATGATAAAGCAGTACAAAACCGCATCATGGATGAAATTTTGGAAAAGGCCCTTTCGGTTCGCCAAGTCGAGGCCCTCGTTAAAAAGGTAAAAGAAGATGGTTCGATGCTGAGCGAAGGTCCTAATAGAGCCAACCTAGGGGATGCTCAGGGACAGGATCAGGCATTTAAAGACGCTGCGGGCGAGCTTTGTAAGCTTTTAGATCTTAAAGTAGAAGTTAAGGCACATAGTTCTGGACGAGGACAAATCGCAATTCATTTCTTGACGCCTGACGACTTCAACCGAATTGTTGATACAATAAGACATGGCCGCAATACGAAAAACTAACGATCATCCGGAGACTATCAC
>PCXB01000044.1 GCA_002787535.1 Deltaproteobacteria bacterium CG11_big_fil_rev_8_21_14_0_20_45_16 | reverse complement strand
CGAAGAGAATTCTGGAAACAGACCATGATGTCCGCAAAAAACATAACTTCTCAAACGACCTGATTTAGGTCACCCCTGCGCGGACAGGACACATCAAGACCAGGGATTCTTCTTTCCATATACTCAGACAATTCTTCGGCAGTGATCTGATGGCTTTGCCTATCAATAAAGAACTGGATCAACGCTTTCTTGGATGCCGTCATTCGAAGGCCCTGCGCTTTTAGAAATGAGACTAAATCTTTATGCCGTTTCATGGCCGATCACTTTAACGTGATAGAATCACGAATCAATCCTTATTGCAATATGTTGCAGTATTGATTAGTCTCATTTGGGTCTCATTCTCATTTCGCTAAGTAGCCAAGATATATTGATTTTTTGGGCAGGAGCTATGGATAAGGAAACAAAGGTTCGCCTTCTTAAGGAGAGCATCAAATTCGTAAAGGAACATTTAAATCAGCAAGGACCTCTTGAATATTTTGTTCACCATAACCCTCTTCACTCCTTGGAGTATCTTAATTTTCACGATGCCATTCACGAAGCCCGTTTTCTTTACGGATCAAACGCCTATATGGAAATTGAAGATTATTATTTCATCTATAAACAGGGAAAAATTACTTTTAAGGATTTAGTACACGAAATTAAAGATTTTTTTCCAAGCTTGCCACTCCAGGTTTCTCGCGCCAGTAGTATTACAGCTCCGATTTTGGGAAGTTGCCTTTTATCTCAAAAACAAATGGGGTCTTTTCCAAAATCAAGCCAAAGCCAATTTGTTCAAAAACACATTGAACAAGCAATGCGCGCTCAGAAGAGCCAGAAGTCGTCTTTACTTACCATGCAGGTTGAGTTTCGATCTCGCTTGGAAAAGAGGAATATTCATCTCGATGAATGGGTTGCATTTTATTTGGGGCATATTCTTTCAGTCTATTTTGATTCGGGCCAAGCCTACTGGCCCATTGACTATCAAGATACGATGCTCAAAACGATAAAGACAATCTTTGGAAGGAAGGGATGGTTTTCAAAACCCTGGAAAAAATCGTTTCAAAGAGAGCTCATGCAGCTTGATGCTGATGTAAACATAATTGAAGCTATCATCGGCTTCCTTGATCAGCTCAGTATTCTTCCAAAGCACTATCCATCCTTTTTATTTGATCTCTGTTATCGCCAGAAAGGCTGGTCCGGTTTTGTTCTCTATCTTGAAAAATTTCCCCATCTTCTATACTCCAATCCTAAAATAAAATCGAATTTTCAGGAATATCTCTTGCTTCTTATCTTGATGGAAAAATGCTTAGTGACTCACTATTACGGGACCTCTCAATTGGAAATACGTCCAAAAATATCAAAACGCAGGGTATCGCAGCCTAAAGAAAAAGCGGTCAATTATGCGCTTTTCCTTCTCAAAAACCTGGGTTTGGAAGGCCTAGAGTTGAACGAATTTCAGAAGAGCCTTCTAGATCAGGTCTGCCAAATGGCTATTCATTTATCTCTCAGCGAAAGTCGGATATGGCAGAATGCGTTTGACAGAAGATTCACAAACGAATTCGTCCAAGCCGTTCGAGAAAATACGAAAAGAGAAACATATATTCAAAATAGTCCCGCCAAAGTTCAAGTGGTCACTTGTATTGATGAGCGAGAAGAATCCTTTCGACGACATCTTGAAGAAGTCGATTCTGGAATTCAAACCTTTGGATACGCGGGTAATTTTTCTCTCAATATAAAATATAAAGGTCTTTCGGATGTTCATTTCAGACAACTCGGGGATTTGTCATCTCAACCGGAATATATTGTCGAAGAAGTATGTGTTGAAAATAATCGTAAGCCCAGGCTCACCGAGAATCTTCTAAGGAAATTCTATATCGCTGAGGCTAGACTCTTGCAAAGGCCAAAAGATTTTCTTTTTGGATGGCTCACAAGCCTTCTTGTCGGGTTTGTTGTTGCTCCCCATCTTGTTTTAAAAGTGTATTTTCCTTATTACGAAGACATCCTCAAAAAATATTTAAACAAACGTTTTAAATCTCAGCCAAGAAACCATCTCGTTGCGAAAAAAACGGATGAAAACGATATCGATCCTCGAGACAAGGCCGAAAAAATCGAAGGGCTTCTTCTCTCGATGGGGTTGCATACGTTTTCAGATTTGATCTTCATTGTGGGGCATGGTTCTCATAGTTTAAATAACCCTCACGAAGCGGCCCATGATTGCGGGGCCTGCGGGGGTGGGCGTGGATACGCCAACGCGAGACTCTTTGCTCTCTTTGCCAATGATGCTTCCGTGAGAAAAGAGTTAGCAAATCAAGGCTTCATCATTCCAGAAACAACGACGTTTGTGGCAGCTTACCATGACACGTGTAGCGATGAGTTTGTAATTTTTGACGAAAATTCTATTCCCCTAACTAGTCGCGAAAAATTGAAGACTTTAAAAACACTTTTTATTGAGGCCTGCAAACGAAATGCTCACGAGCGATGCCGAAAATTTAGCGATGTCTCATTGAATATCACCTCTGACGATGCTCAGAGACACGTCATAGGAAGAGCGAACGATCTCTCTCAGCCTCGCCCGGAATATGGGCATGCCACAAATGCCATTTGTGTTGTGGGATCAAGGACGCTTACTCAGGGATTATTTTTAGATCGGAGAGCGTTTCTATGTTCTTATGATTTTAAAAGTGACAAAAACAGCGGTTATCTTCCGGGATTACTCAATACGATTGTGACTGTTTGTTCAGGCATCAATCTCGAATACTATTTTGCAACGGTCGACAATCAAACTTTTGGTTCAGGCACAAAACTTCCACATAACGTGGTTTCCTTGCAAGGAGTCATTAATGGAACCGACAGCGATTTACTTCTCGGACTGCCCATCCAAATGATTGAAATTCATGCCCCCCTTCGATTGAATCTATTGATTGAAGCGCCTCTTTCAACTGTTGAAAAAATCGTTACTCATCACCGAGGCTCCTTTTCAAGGCTAACGAATAACGAATGGATTTTTACGTTGGTCTTTGATCCGGAAATCGGGCAATTTTATAAATTTTCTAAAGGCAATTTTATTCCCATGTCCCTAAGGGGCCGCCCCTCTGATTGTTATCTATCTTCCCTTCATGCCTATCGAGGCATAAGAGCCTTTTCTCATTTCGTGCAAATAGAAAGTGGTGTTCAGCCTTGTTAGAATTTCTTTCGAATGCCTTATTATTATCTTTCATTGGCGTATTTGGTTTTGCTTTCTTTTCCATTGTGATCTCCAGTTTATTTTTTTCTAAAACTAGAATCCGATACCGTTGGATCAATAACTTAACGGGTTTTTTGATCTTCGAATTTAGCTTGATGACTATTTTCCTGTTAGGAGATGTTTTCCATTGGTGGGCTCTTGAGGGCATTCTTTATGATTGGCTACAACCGCATCTTATCCTTGATTCAAGCTCGATCGTTTACTTCACACTCACCTGTTTTATATCCATTTTGATGATTCGGTTTAGTGGACACTACCTCTACCGAGAGAAGTGGTATGGAAAATTTTACTTGAATCTGATTCTTTTCGTTGCAAGTTTAATGATCGCGAGTCTCGCCAATCAGTTTATCGTTTTTATCATCGCTTGGGAACTCGTTGGCATTACCTCAGTTTTCCTGATTGCTTTTTATCAGGAAAGAGTTTCGACCGTGAAGAATGCCTTTCGGACACTTGTTTCTTACAAGATTGGAGATCTTTGTCTCTATATCGCGATGACTCAGGCGTCGCACTACGGCGTTGTTTCCTTTGATCAACTGTCTCAATCCTCTATGCCCGGATGGATCTTCGTTCTTTTTCTAATAGCGGCGATGGTAAAATCCGCTCAGTATCCCTTTTGTTACTGGCTTCCCCGAGCGATGGAAGGACCAACGCCGACATCCGCCATCTTTTACGGATCGATGGCGGTTCATCTCGGCGTTTTTCTTTTTATGCGCATATCGCCCAATCAATTGGAGCCCGTCAATGTTCTTGCCGCAGTAATCGGAGCGGTCACATTGCTGCATTCATCCTTTGTGGGCCGAGCCATTCCCGACATTAAGAAAAGCTATGCCTACGCCACGATGTCTCAACTCGCGATCATGTTCATTGAAATCAGTTTAGGTTTTAAGACCCTGGCTTTGATTCATTTGTGTTCCCATTCGATTTTAAGATTTTATCAGTTTTTACAGGTTCCCTCGGTTCTGCATCGGAGACATCAGGTTGAATCGAACATTCAACACTCCCTTCACAGCGGATACCGGGGATTGGAATGGCTCATTCCAGTGAAGATAAGACGTTTTCTTTATTATTTTTCATTCGACGAAGGGAAACTCCATTTTATTCGGAAAAAACTCATTGTTCAGCCGACACGGACTATCTCAGCTGGATTAAAACATTTATATGCCCCTTTATTTGTAGGTGTTGAATCGATTTCGCACAAGGGAAGTACGTTTTTTCTATTATTTGCTTCCATCACCTGCTTGGGGTGGATCGCTTCTTTCGCCCCCGTAGATTTGAATAAAGTTTGGATTTCCCTTTCGTTATTTATGGGTTTGTCTTTGTCGATTTCATTGTTTTCAGAAGATGAACTTTCTAGATTTTTCTCGAAACTGATTGTTTCGAGTGGGCTGTCTTTCTATCCGCTATTTTTGTATCACAAGAATCTATCCTTATTTATTTTACTAGCAAGTTATTTTTTGTGTCTCTTGGCGTTTTATCTTCTCCTTCGAGGCATCTGTGATTTTCGTTCCAAAACGAAATGTTATATTCGAGAATTTATGGGTTTATTTGAACAAATGCCAAAGGGAGGGCGATGGGCGATTTTTTTATTGCTGCTCTCCTCGGGAGTCCCTTTAAGTCCGTACTTTTTTCTCATGGAGAAGGCGGCTGAAATTTATTTTGAAAAGAGTTTTTTAATCGGTAGTTTGTTTTGTGTTTCGAATACTTTCCTAGTTTTGTCGTTGTATCGGGTTACATTTCTGCTTCTGTACGGCGCTTCAAATAGAATCGACAGTCTTCAACGAAAAACATCTCTGTATGTTCCGAAGCAGTATGTGACGAGAAAAATATTGAACCCTAAACCTAAAATGGAAGAACATAAAAGTGAATACTGTTAAAGATTGGGAGATCAACAATGAAAACTCAACACGAAAATAAAACGAATTTACCCGAGGGAGTTTTTTTATACAACTTAGATACGCCGCTAGCTTTTGCGGCGCTGACTCGATTTTCTCAATCAATCATTGAAGATAGATTTAAAGCTAAATTTATCCTTTTTCAAATTAGTGAATCGGCCCAGCCTACGCTGGGGGAGATCCGCCTGCTTTCTTCGGTTATCAAAGATTTAAAGAAACATGAAATTCAATCAGGGGCTATTGTGTCTCCTTTATATTGGTCGCTTCTTACAAAAAAGCATAGGATGTCTGAATTCAGTGGTTTTTATATTTTTGAATCGAAGGAGAGTGCAGTTCACCAAATGTGGCAGTGGTATAGAAATTAGCCCATTTTTTTATTTAGTTCTTGCTACGTAGCCATTGCAGTCACTCCGCCAACCGCAGTTCACTGCGTTGTTATTATAGGACAAGAGAATATACTGATGGAGTGGGAGTACGAATCTTTTTGAAGTCTGAACTTACTAAAATTTCTCTTCTCGTCAAGGCAGGGTCAAAGACTGAAAGCATAGAGATTCTTGGAAACCACACTCTTCGAATAAAAGTTCGAGCACAAGCCAAAGACAATGAGGCCAATGACAGGGTAATCGAACTTTTCTCAGAAGCCCTTAGAATTCCAAAATCTCAGATCCAAATCCTTAAAGGCATGCATTCTAAAATGAAAATGATCGGCATTCAAGGAATCACCATCGAGGAGATATTGGTGAGGTTCAAATAGTAAACGTCTAGGGTTTCATACCCCAACACACCTCTACGATGTCAACGCGTTACTTGGGGCTGTTGAAAAAGTCCTTCTTTAGATTTTGATTCATGCAAGGTAAGCAGATTTTTCAACCGAAATTGTTTTATCAAGTGAAGTGGCAGGAACTCGTGCCGAAGAACCATTTATTGCGTCGTTTAGAAAGAGTTCTTGATTTAGGCTTTGTCCAAGCAAAAACCAAGAGCTTGTATTGTGAAGAAAACGGCCGGCCTTCGATTGATCCAGAGGTTTTCTTTCGGATGCAGATTGTCTCTTATTTATATGGTGTGGTCTCAGACCGACAGCTTTGTGAAGAAATCCAAGTCAATCTCGCCTACCGTTGGTTTTGCCGATTGAGTCTTGAAGACGAAGTCCCAGATCACTCCTCTCTCAGTCGAATTCGTGACCGACCGGGAGAATCCTTCTTTAAAGAGGCTTTTGAAACGATTTTAGAACAATGTCGAAAGGCCGGTCTTGTTCCGGGCAAAAAAGTCATTGCCGATGCTTCTCTTATCCAGGCTTCTGCTTCTATTGATTCTCTGGAAGAGCGTGACATTCCTTCCGACAATCAAACGATCTTGAAACGCTACGATCGGCGAATCGGAAGTTATGTGCTGGGAAAGAAATCCAGGAAACGCTCGAACCAGACCCATCAAAGTAAAACCGATCCGGATTCTTCTCTGGTTGCTAGACCGAATTGTTACAACAAGCTTTATCATAAAGTTCACTATAGCTGTGATGCGACCTCTCGAGTCATCACGGATTGTCATGTGACGACGGGCGCTCGTCATGAGGGCCAGGTATTACCCGAAAGATTGAAATATCAGCAGAAGCAGTTGGCGCTAGAGATTTCTGAAATCATCGCGGATCGAGGCTATGGGCGTGGACCGACTTATCGATTTTGTAGAGAACAAAAAATTCGATCCTACATTCCTCTTCACGATGATCACTATGGAGAGCATCGGGTACCTCGAAATGAATTTTTATATCAAAAAAAGGAAGATCGATATCGCTGTCCCCAAGGTCATTATCTCTATCCTTACGAAAAGTTGACAGGAAGCAGCCGTCGTTATCGTATTCTCGGAGGTCACTGTCAGACTTGTCCCCCCAGGAATTCGTGTTTACCAGACAAACAAAAGCATCGAGCTCGGTTTTTATTTCGTAATCCCTATCAGGATCTCATCGATCAGGTCTGACGCCGACAAACGACTACTTATTTTCGCTCTCGCCTTAAGGAGAGAAAATGGAAGATCGAAGGTTTATTTGGAGAAGCGAAACAAAACCATGGACTCAGAAAAGCTAAATACAGAGGACGATCGAAGGTGCAGATTCAAGTCTATCTTACAGCGATCGTTCAAAACATGAAAAGGCTGGGCGTCTCTTTAAGAGAAATTATTGAAACGGCCATGGCGTTCGTTCGAATCATTACAAAAGGACTTTTTCAACAGCCCCACTTA
The DNA here is from genome assembly GCA_002787535.1 of Deltaproteobacteria bacterium CG11_big_fil_rev_8_21_14_0_20_45_16. Classification (GTDB taxonomy): domain Bacteria; phylum Bdellovibrionota; class UBA2394; order UBA2394; family UBA2394; genus 1-14-0-20-45-16. The sequence goes on along the minus strand of PCXB01000044.1, from coordinate 87 downwards.
CTTCCCGCAGTTAACCAGTCTCTTCCAGGGTAGCTTCTTCTTCGTCGAGATACTTTTCAACATCATGTGACCAATGATAATTGCTGC
>PCXB01000035.1 GCA_002787535.1 Deltaproteobacteria bacterium CG11_big_fil_rev_8_21_14_0_20_45_16 | reverse complement strand
CTCTTGCATATTCCTGGCATGGAAGAGAAGCGCGTCGATATCATTCTGTCCGGAGCCATTCTTTTAGAGGAGATTATGGATTTCTTTGGCTCTCGTTCAATTGCTCGAACCAAATTTGCTTTGCGCGAAGGTTTACTTCAACAAAAAATCGATGAGATCGAAACGACGCAAAAAGGTCGCTGGGGTTTGCCACTTATTCTTTAATCTATCGTTTACCAAGTTCCGTGCCCTGATAGGATCTCAGGGCGAGAGTTTGAAAAACCTTTTGCGCTCGACTCACCGGCGCTAATTTATTTGAACGTCGTCGCCGCCAAAATCCTTTGGAGGTCAATTCCCAAGCTTTTTCTCGATCGCGAAGATAAGTAGGAATCACATGCTTGCGGATAAATTCATAAATCGCAGGATATGGATAAGGCATTCAAACGCTATTTCGTGAGTCTGCCGGGTTCATGATTGGGGTAGCTCAGCCGGTTTAGTCTCCATTTTGATCGATTCAGTCAGGGGATTTGGTCGGGGTAAGCAAGTGGGGCTGTTTGATCCGGAGGATTTGGAGGATTTTTAGGGTTTCAGAGCGAGCGGGAGTGTTGTCGCTTCGGAGCGCAGATCTGATGAGCTAGATTTTCACAGACAAACAGGAATTGAGAATCATTGGGATCACGCCCTGGTTTTCGAGTCTGGTGGCCAACTCTTTCGATCAAATTCGAAGCAGCGCCAACGGAAATGTCGGCATCATTTTACGGATGCTGAGTGCGCTTCGAACCATCTCCGGTCTGACAACCGACCCAAGCAGGCGGAAAGTGCTTCAGGAGCAGATACAGTGGATTGCCGAAATGGCCGATCGCAGCATCGAGTCCCCGCACGACCGAAAGCGGTTTGAGAACCGTCTGGCTTATGTGCGTGAAGCGTTCACAAAGTAGACATCGGTTCCGCGTAAAATATGTGTGAGCAAAACAAAGGCCATATTAGCTTATTTCGCTCCCATATGGTTTTTAGAACAAGCACATATCTGCCTATCAATCATCTGGACGAATTCTTGTTCTGTATCAACTTTTCGGACGTACGCGACCCCAATGTCTAAAAACTCCTGTGCCATCGGGCTGTCTAGTTCCATCGAAGAAAATCATGGCCTCATAACCGTTCTGTTCTAAAAAATGAGAATAGTACTGCATCATTGCGGGGTCGTCGTTCACAAGGGCAATGCGTTTTTTGGATTCCGTTGATTTTCGCATAGTCGTCAGAATTTGATTGTCCATAGGTTGGGACATCAGACCTCCTTTTGTAATTCTGCAAAGCGGATCTTAAAAACTGTTCCTTTGTCGAAAGAAAGTTCAATTTCTCCTTCGAGTTGTTTTACGAGCGCAATGACAAGCTGAAGCCCGAGAGACTTCGTGGTTCGGAAATCAAGCCCTTTAGGAAGGCCAACACCATTGTCCCACACGATCAGTTCAAATTTTTTCTCTGCGATCGATTTTAGTCCTATGAAAATTTCTCCGTTTTTCCCCTCTGGAAACGCGTGCTTGAGTGAATTCGAAACCAGTTCGTTGATAACGAGGCTGCACGGGATGGCCGTATCGACGTTTAGATGAACATTCTTAATATCGAATTTAACCGTATGCTGGAAAATATCCATACCGAAGGTATTCATCACCGATAGCACAAGATCCTCAACGTAGTCTCCGAAGTTTATTCTCGCCAAATCCTTCGCTTGATAGAGCTTTTCGTGAATCAAGGCAATCGAGCGGATTCGATTCTGACTTTCTCTAAATACTTTAAGTACATTCTCATCCTTGATGGAATCAGCCTGCAGATCCAGCAAGCTTGAAACAATGTTGAGATTATTTTTAACTCGGTGATGGATTTCTTTGAGGAGAACTTCTTTTTCCGCCAACTGAGCAAGAATTCGCTCTTCCGCTTTCGCTCGTTCGGTGGTGTCTTCGATAGACAGAAGTATCATCTCCTCCATTTTGTCGATTTGAATATTAATAAGACGAGCGTTAAGAAGCATGGTTCTTTTGCCAATGTTTGGAAACTCATATTCTACTTTATAGTCCTTGAAAGCACATTTCTTAGACAAGACTTCCGTAAGCAGTGATCTCAACTTTGGAATATCCCACTGTTTGTTTCCGAGATCATAGATAAGATGATTTTCTGTATCTTCTCTGCTGACCTGATAGGTTTCATAAAAGGACTGATTGGCGCTCACTACTTTCAAGTTTTGGCTCAGGAGAAGAAGAGATTCACGAACCGTTTCCACAATCGAGACCGCCATATCGCGCGATAGTTTTAGCTGATGAATATCAACGAGCAAGAGAACCGCTCCATCAATCTTGTTATCAATGGTGCGATAAGGGTGGATTCGAAAGCTATACCAATGGCTCTTTTGATCTTTAACCTCGAATTCTTGAGGAACAACCGTTTCCATCACATTTGAAATAACTTCTCTCAAATTTGGCATGCTGATATTTAGCGTAATGTCAGTGATGGTCCGACCGATATCAGTAGGAAGGATGTTTAGAATCTTTTCGGCGAGCGGAGTTATGCGGCGGACTCTCAAATCTCCTCCCACCATAACGACTGGAATCTTGATGCTACTAAGCAAATTCACGAGGTCATCGTTCGTCAGGTTTAATTCTACATTTCGGTTCTTGAGCTCCTGTTTGATGGTATTTAATTCTTCGTTCGTCGATTGCAACTCTTCTTTGGACGTTTCAAGCTCTTCATTGGTGCATTGTAACTCTTCGTTACTCGAAAGCATCTCTTCGCTGGATGATTTGAGCTTTTCATTAACGGCTTCCTGGGCTTCAAGAGAAGATTCAAAATTATCTTTCAAGGATTGAAGTGACTTCTTAGCTACGGCCAGTTCTCGTTGCAATTCGAAGTTCTTCGACTCCATCGTCCCAGCTGAAATCTTTTTACCAGATTTCAAGCGAGATCCTGATCCTTTGGAGGGCTTTTGAAGTTCGGTCGTTACTTCCCTGAAGAGAATTAAAAGATTCTGGCCGCCTAGTTCGGGACCCTTAAGTGAGACGACCTCAATACAAACATTTTTATAGCCACCATTATATTTGATACGAAGTGGCTCACTTTTGATAGGAGTTTCAACCTTCTTTGCTTTTTGAATTAATGTACGCAAATCTACTGCTAAGCCTTCGTGCGCCATCTTAGCGACGTTAAGACTGGGAGCGCCTTGGCTTAGAGTCAAGTAAGGCCCAATGTCTCCCATCGTATGAATGATTTCCAAATCTTTATTTACGAAGACACCCACCGGAACATAATGATTTAAAAGATAGCGTTCAAAATCCCTCTTGATATCTACTTTAGGAGCGGCGCTTATATTTTTTATGATCTGAGGCACAGAAGGAAAATCTCTTGGACTGTAACTGTTAGGGAGTTCGAATCGAGATCTCATCGCTGTCAACTTTTTGGAATAAATCTTATTTTTCCCGTCTATTCGCTGGAAGAGATGAGAGAAGACGCCTATCGTCTCTGAAGTTCCAAGAAGCAGAATGCCTGTGTCTTTTAGAGCATAATGAAAAATAGGCATCACTTTTTTTTGCAGAGCTGGACCTAAGTAAATGAGGAGATTTCGACAACTGATAAGATCCACTCTTGAAAAAGGTGGATCAGCCGTAACGTTCTGCGTGGCAAAGACACACATCTCACGGATGCTCTTACTAATTTGATAGCCTTCAATTTGTTTTGTGAAGAAACGTAGCAGACGATCTTGGGAGACCCCGTCGACCCCGTTCTCGGAGTAGATGCCTTTTCGCGCTTTCTCTATAGCTCTTTCGCTAATGTCGGTTGCGAAAATTTGAATAATGGTAGTCGCTGCCTTATCGCCGAGAAATTCAAGTAGAGAAATGGCGATAGAGTAAACTTCTTCTCCCGTTGAACATCCGGGCACCCAAATGCGGACCGGTTCATTTTTTCTCCCCTTCATGATCGCGGGAAATATCTCGTCCTTTAAAACTTGAAAGGGTTCAGTGTCCCTAAAAAACGAGGTCACATTGATAAGAATATCGTTGTAGAGTGCGTCCACCTCGGTAGCGTTCACTTCGAGGAGGCGTCGATAGGCACCTATAGCATCGAGCTTGTTCTGCACCATGCGTTTTAGAATCCGTCTTTTGATCGTTGCCTCTTTGTAGTTGGCGAAATCTACTTTGAAATGTTTTCGAAGGAGGAACAAAATCTTTCCGAACTCTTCCACTTCCGTGTTCTCTAATTCATCCTGTGGGGACGCCTGTTCTTGACTCATCAAATAAGGGTGCTGACTAATGCGGGCGAGTTCTTTAGCGATTTCTGTCGGCGCTAAAACAAAATCAACACAGCCTGTCGCAATGGCAGACTTCGGCATCTGATCATAGGTTGCAGATTCTTCATCTTGCGCAAAAGTAATACCTCCGCCGCTCTTGATGGACTGAATTCCAAGGCTGCCATCCGATCCTGTGCCGGACAAAATAACGCCCAAGGCATTCTCGAGCATCTCGTTAGCCAAACTCACAAGAAAGGAATTTACTGGCAGATGCTGGCCTTGGCTGCGACTTCGCGGTGATAACTTTAAGTGTCCGTCAGATAAGAAAAGATCGAAGTTGGGGGGAATAATATAGACGTGGCTAGCTTCTACCTTCATTCCGTCTTTTACTTCTAAGACGGGCATAGAAGTAGACTTGCTCAAAATGGAAGTCAGAGCGCTCTGGTGTTTAGGATCTAAATGCTGAATAAGCACAAAGGCCATATTCGCTTTAGCGGGTAGGGCTCTTAATAGCTTTTGAAATGCCTCAAGTCCTCCGGCAGAAGCGCCGACCCCTACGATGGGAAAAGATCCCGAGGGGTTTTCTCCCGTCGGCAAGTTTGTCTTCGCTTTGTTCTTTGTATTCTTCACGCGTTGGCGAGCTTACTCGTCTCTTGAGCGTTACAGATCGGTAGTGTGAAGTAAAACGTAGAACCCACATTCTCTTTTGATTCAACCGAAATCTCCCCTTGATGGGACTCAACAATTTTTTTACAAACAGCAAGTCCGAGTCCACTCCCTTCAAATTCGCTCCTGGAATGCAGACGCTTGAATGCCTCAAAAACAATCTCTTTTTTATCGGAAGAAATACCGATTCCGTTATCACTCACCGAAAATTTTAGTCTCTCACCCGTGGCTTTACAAGAAATGTGGACCCTTGGATTTTGTTCCCCTCGATATTTAATCGCATTACTAATTAAATTTTGAAATACCTGACCGAGCTCTCTCTCGTTAAAAAGGAGAGTGGGGAGAGAATCGCAGGTTACTTCCGCATGATTTTCGTTAATCGCTGCCGAAAGATTACTTAAGACGGTCATATAAACGTTTTCGCAATTTACCAATGTAGTGCCTTCTTGGTTTTTACCAGCACGTGAATATTTCAGAAGCTCATCAATGAGATGAGTCATACGAGGGACTGCCTTCAACGCAAAATCCAAATACTCTTTTGATTTCGGATTCAATTCGCCTTTGGATTCATTTTGTAACAGCTGCAGGTAACAGGACATTGTTCTCAGTGGTTCACGAAGATCGTGGGAGGCAATGGAAGCGAAAGATTCCAGTTCCTCGTTAGAATGCTTCAGTGCCAAGATATTTTTCTTAAGCTCAATTTCCGCTCGTTTTCTTGCAGCGATCTCCCCCTTGAGTTCCTGTTCCAGTCGATGTTTATAAAGAGCCATCTCGATAGTGACGTGAAGAGATTTTTCTTCCACGGGTTTGATCAAAAAGCCAAAGGGATCGGTTTCCTGGACTCTCCTGATCGTGAGATCGTCGCTTAATGCGGTAAGATAAACGACCGGAATATCTAGCTCCTGAATTTTACGAGAAGCATCGATTCCATCTTTGTTCCCCTTGAGAGCGATGTCCATAAGAACAAGATTCGGATGCTTCTCACTCGCCTGCTGGACCGCCGATTTGGCTGAGGATGCGATACCTGAAATAGAGTATCCCAATCTTTCAAGCTTTCGCTCCAGATTCATCGCTGAAATATTTTCGTCTTCGACAATTAATATAGAAGTTCGTGGAAAAAGTAACTCTGGCGGATTTTGCGTACTTTGAGTCATTTTCTACTTTCATTTACGGCCCCCTCTAACCATATGGTTAACATAGCTTAGGTAGCATTTTTCTTAGATTTTGCCTATCTTGGCCCCCCAGGCAAGCGAAATATTTTTTGGTGATTTGAGTTTAGGCGCACTGAGTTGAAATTCCTTCGATTTTTTCTCTGATCTTTTCTTCGGTGGGTTTAAAGCTCAAAGTTTCTTGGTAGCTCATTCCCAGATAGACTTCGGCGGGAGTTTTTAATTTCAAGCCCCAGTGAGGCCTTTCGAAGTTGTAGTAAACTCCGTATTCACGGCAGATTTTTTCTGCAAGGATTGGATCTTCAAACCAATTTAAATAAACACACTCCTGTTTAAAGCAGCCATGAAATCGTTCAATCGAACCAATATGCTGAGGCACTTCGTGTATGTATTCGAGCTGCCGATGAGGGTCGAGACTATGGACAAGCTTGGGGTGACGAAGCGGGTTATATTGCTGGCACCTTGATGGGTCTTTCGCGAGGAATTAATTTTGGATTTCGACGATCTAAAACGGATGACGATTCAAGGCGGGCGGGCCAATCTGATGCTCCTCGATTACAAGATGAAGACGCATGGTCGAATGCCATTCACTTGGGACAAAATCAGGCTGGCGAATTGGCGGCTTCTGAAGCCAAGGCCGATGTTCGAAAGCGATTTGTCAGCGCTACCAGGAGCGGAGGCGAGCCCTCTGACCAATTGAATTATCTTGTACCAGCTTTCAACGGAATTTCCGACGGATGGACTAGAGATGGTAACCGCACTCTATCAGAAGAAGATCTACTAATGGAGGCCTTGGGGCGTCATCACCTGCCGCTCGATTTTGGAAATCCTCGTAATTCATATATTTCTCAACTCGTTAAAATGAGTCTTTGGAATATCTACAATGAAAGGGGTGAAGAGCATTGGCGCGATATTTTCCTTGGAATTTATGCAGACGAATTTGATGAAGCTTTTGATGACGCTCAAAGAAGTGCGTTCCGCCGCTCAGAACCGGAAGGTTTTGATTTGGGAACCGATATGGGACAACACTTTGCCTATCAGTGGGGCTTGATCGATACCTATAACCACAATTTCAAGCTCGCCTCAATCGACGGCTTTGATAACGAGTATCGCGGCGTTTATGAGGATAATTTTGGTGAGCGATTCGCATGGTATTCGAACAATGCGGTGTTGGAGTTTGATTATCGAAATCTCCAGGTCTTTGAAACCGGGGACTTTATTAATGGCATCTTTGAATCAGGCGACCCTGTGGGCGCGAGTATGTTGCTCACCAACTATGGGGGTGCGCGCAAAAATGTTGATTTAAAAATGATTGGCAATCTTGCGGCAGCTACAAAAACAAAGAAAGGATAAGGCATTCAAACGCTATTTCGCCGAGCATGTTGGACAGATAATCATGTTGGCCTAGGCAGTTTAGTCACCATTTTGATCGATTCAGTCAGGGGATTTGGTTTGAATGAGCAAGTAGGACTGTTTGATTCGGCGCATTTGTAGGTTTTTCAGGCTTTCAGAGCGAGATCGTTGTCGCTTCTGGGCGAAGATCTGATGAGCTAGATTTTCATAGATAGTCGAAGTCGAAGCTTTGTTGAGGTGGAGCTCTTGCATATTCCTGGCATGGAAGAGAAGCGCGTCGATATCATTCTGTCCGGAGCCATTCTTTTAGAGGAGATTATGGATTTCTTTGGCTCTCGT
>PCXB01000087.1 GCA_002787535.1 Deltaproteobacteria bacterium CG11_big_fil_rev_8_21_14_0_20_45_16 | reverse complement strand
TCTGTTTAATTCTAGAGCCCTGTGTCAATCGCATTTACCGAGGATCTTTAGGCTTTTTTGACTAACTGAGCCAAACACGAGATAATAGTACAAGTAGCACGATCGAGTTTCTGAACGGGTTGAATGAACATAAAGGAGCGGCAAGCATGAGCGAATCAGGATTAAAGTCTCACTTACAAAAAATCCTCGGTGACTCCAAATATGCTGAAACCTACAAAGACCTTCGATGGACTGGAAGCTTTTGGGACTACTTGAAGCTCCTTGAAGAAGATCCCAACATCGCACGCAACGCTCATCAGCGACTCTTTGATATGATCATGTCTTACGAAACCTCGGAGTACATCGATGCAAAGAAACCCATTGTTCATTATAAGTTTTTTGATGATCCGCTAGAAAACGGACGCGATGCAATCTTTGGCCTCGACATTCCTTTGATGAAGCTCGTTAGCGTATTGAAAGCTGCGGCCAAGGGTTATGGTCCTGAGAAGCGAGTAATTCTTTTGCATGGACCGGTGGGAAGCTCTAAATCCACAATTGTTCGATTGATCAAAAAAGGCTTGGAAAAATATTCTCAATCAAAGGAAGGCCGTCTTTTTTCATATAGCTGGCGTCTAAAAGAACCGGTGATGTATGAAGGAAAACCCTTGCTTGGGGAAGGCGTGACAGAAATTGCCTCCCCCATGAACGAAGAGCCGCTAAAGCTCCTGCCTGAAGAAGTCCGAAAAGAAATCTTGGCCGAAATCAACAAAAGTCGCTCACCCGAAGAACGCATTAAAATAGAAGGTGAACTGAATCCTTACTGTCGATTTGTTTATGGTGTCCTTCTGGATCACTATGGTGGAGATTATCGAAAGGTACTCGAAAACGTTGTGATCCGACGCTTTGAGTTGTCTGAAAAGAATCGAACGGGTATTGCGACCTTTCAGCCTAAAGATGAAAAAAATCAGGATTCAACCGAACTCACCGGAGATCTTAACTACCGGAAGATCGCCATGTTCGGCAGCGACTCTGATCCTCGTGCCTTTAATTTTGATGGTGAATTCAATGTGGCCAACAGAGGACTGATAGAGTTTATTGAAGTTCTCAAACTTGATGTCGCGTTTCTTTATGATCTTCTGGGCGCATCGCAAGAGCACAAAATCAAACCTAAGAAGTTTGCTCAGACCGACATTGATGAGGTCATCATTGGGCATACAAACGAGCCAGAATACCGGAAGCTTCAGAACAATGAGTTTATGGAAGCACTTCGTGACCGAACCGTCAAAATTGATATCCCGTATATCACCAAATGGTCTGAAGAAATTAAGGTTTACAAAAAAGACTACAACGCCGAGCGGGTGATGGGTAAACATATCGCACCTCATACCCTGGAGATGGCAGCCATGTGGGCCGTTTTGAGTCGACTTGAGGAACCTAGCAAAGCCAACCTTACGCTACTTCAAAAGCTTAAACTCTATGACGGAAAGACGCTTCCCGGATTTACGGAAGACAACATCAAGGAGCTGCGTAAGGAAGTTAAGCGTGAAGCTCTTGAAGGTATCTCGCCTCGCTATATCCAGGACAAAATTAGTAATGCCTTGGTTTCGAATGAAGCCAACTCCATCAATCCTTTTATGGTGATCAACGAACTTGAAGGCGGTCTAAAGAACCATTCTTTAATTTCGAATGAGGAGACCAAGAAGCGTTACCGTGAGCTATTGACGGTGGTCCGACAAGAATTTGAGGATATTGTCAAAAATGAAGTTCAACGAGCCATTTCGGCCGATGAGGAGTCGATTACGAAGCTCTGCGCGAACTATATCGATGCGGTTAAAGCTTATACTCAGAAAGAAAAGGTTAAGAATAAATTCACTGGCCAATACGAAGAGCCTGATGAAAAGTTCATGCGCTCTATTGAAGAGAAGATCGATATTCCCGATTCTCGCAAAGAGGACTTTCGACGTGAGATTATGAATTATATTGGGGCGCTGGCGGTTGAAGGAAAGACCTTTTACTACAAAACCAATGAGCGTTTGCACAAAGCCCTTGAGCTTAAGCTTTTCGAGGATCAAAAGGATTCAATCAAGCTAACAAATCTTGTTTCGAATATCGTTGATAAAGAGACTCAAGAAAAGATTGATGTCGTCAAAGCCCGATTGATTAAAAACTTTGGCTATAATGACGAAAGCGCCACCGATGTCCTAAACTTTGTGGCCTCGATTTTTGCTCGTGGCGATGTAAAAGATAAATCCTAAGCTTTGGAGACCAAGTGTATCTAAAGATTAATACCGATCACGCGCGCTTTCGGAATATCATCAAAGGCAAGGTCAAGAAAGACCTTCGAAAGTATATCGCCAACGGTGAAATGATCGGCGTTAAGGGAAAAGAATATATTTCAATTCCAGTACCCGAAATCCGACTTCCACATTTTGAATTTGGAAAGAACGATCAAAAGGGTGTGGGCGCTGGCGAAGGTGATGAGGGCCAATCTTTAGGACAAGGCCAAGACGGCGAAGGCACTGGCAATGCTGGTAATGCACCCGGAGCGCATATTCGCGAAGTTGATCTGAGCCTCGAAGAAATGGCCGAAATCATGGGTGAAGAACTCGGTCTCCCTCGAATTGAACCCCGAGGCGACAAGAATATCATCGCCCAGAAAGCCCGCTACAAATCCATTCACAATCTTGGACCCAAATCTCTGATGCATTTCAAGAGAACCTACAAAGAAGCCTTAAAGCGCGGTATTGCCACCGGGGACTACGATATGGACGACCCGATTATTATTCCACAGGCCAGAGATTTTCGTTATCGCTCGTATCGACCAGAAAGTATCGAATCCAATTCGGCCGTGATTATCTTTATGATGGATGTCTCGGGGTCCATGGGAGACGAGCAAAAGCAAATTGTGCGTACGGAATCTTTTTGGATCGATACTTGGCTTCGCTCTCAATACGATGGCCTCGAAACAAGATATATTGTGCACGATGCAAGTGCGCATGAAGTGGATCGAGAGACATTCTTTAGCACTCGAGAGTCGGGTGGAACGATTATTTCATCGGCCTATATGAAGGCTCTTGAACTTATTGATCGACACTACCCTCCCAGTGAATGGAATATTTATCCCTTTCATTTTTCGGATGGCGACAATTGGAGCGCGGACGATACCAAAAAATGTTTTGATATTCTCAATAGCCAACTTTTGCCTCGAGTAAATATGTTTTGCTACGGCCAGGTCGAAAGCCTTTATGGCAGTGGGCAATTCTACCGAGATCTTTCTGAAAACTTTGCAAAGGGTGGCGGTGAGTTTTCCGATCGTGTTATCGCTACACGCATCCCGAATAAGGATGCGATCTACGATTCGATCAAAGAATTTTTGAACAAAGGCCTATAATAGGCCTGGCATACAACCCATCTATCTTATTATTTAGACCCAAATGGTGGCAAACCGATCAGCATTCCTTTTGTACTTATCGCCCCACGCCTGCCGCGAGACGTCAAACCATATGATCTGATAGGAAAGGCAAATTACTCAAGAGGCCGTAATGACAGGCAGTTTTCGTTCTGGCTTGGCGTTTAGTGGGTGAAAGGCCCTGTTTAAAGTCCTATACTAGGCTCATGTCCGACGGCTCATCGAGCGAACAAATAAACGCCATCAAGCAAAGAATCGTCCTCGGCTGGGAAAAACTCGAGCCCCTATTAGATCGTATCGATCCGATTCCTATCATTGATCGACCCATGTTCTTGAAAGAACTCGAGCATCCTTCGATTGTTTGGGCCGTCGATAAAATTGAAAACGTACTACAGCGACTTTGCATTCAAGTTAAAAATATTAAAGATCTTAAACGACTAATCATCTATACACTCGATGCGGAAAGCCTGGCACGGTCCATTAAGAATCCAAGTTATTTTTTTCTCTTTAACCATCCTGAGATCAAAATTGCTTTGATGGATCCTAACGAACCACTGGAGTACGCTCTGGCTCGCGAACTCTTTGAACCCAGCTCGTGGGATGTCGAAGGAAAAACAAGCATCCTTTCAAATTTTGAGTCTAAGGACTCCCCATTGGCTGAACGTTGGAATCGGCAGATATTGGGTATTCATGACACGCTCTTAATGACGGCTTCTATGGGAGCTGGAAATCATGCCGTTACTTTCGATACCTTGCTTGGCTTTCGTAACTCTATGCTCAATATTCCCGAAACAATGAAAAGCCCAGACTTTCGGAATCTTCGCGGCTTTTTCAAGGGAAAGCCGGGCATTCTGATAGGCGCTGGCCCTTCGATCGAAGCTCAGCTTCCCTGGCTACGCGACCAGCAGAAGCATGCGATTTTGATTGCCGCCGATACGATGCTTCGACCACTTCGTGAAGCCGGCATCTACCCCCATATTATTTGTTCCATTGAACGAACTCCCGAAGTTCAAAGTCTTCTCGACCCAGGGCAATCTCACAAAAACACCTTACTGCTTGCTTCGCAAGTATTAGATCCAAGTTGCTTTGAAACTTATCAAGGTCCCAACAGCATCTACTTTCCGAATAATCATTGGAATAGATGGTTTGGGTTTCGGCGCAGCCATTTTGGTACGGGACATAGCTGCATGGGATTGGCGATGGCCTGTATCAGTTATCTCGAATGCGATCCCATCTTACTTATGGGCCTTGATCTCTGTTGGTCCAAACAAGGCTCAAGCCATATGTCTAAGGTTCCCTATCTCGAAGAAGATTTTTATAAGAAATCAAATCAGCTTCAGAGGGATCAAGCCATTCTTACTAAGAACTCGAACGGCGAAGAAGTCGAAACCAGTCACTATTGGACACTCTTCCGCTATCAGTTTGATGTTTGGACGACGGAAGTTCCCTCCAAAGTTTATAATCTTTCACCCATTGGGCTGCCATTCCAGGGCGCTCCAAAGAAAACTTTGGCCGAAATCGATGCCATGAAAATTCTAGAAAAAGAAATCAAAGGCAGCACAGAGGAGCTTTTAAAAGCGATGCCTTACGAAAAGACTGCCGATCGGAAGAGAAATTTAGATCAAATTCAAAACCGGATGGAAGCAGCCATCAAAGATCTTACAACGATCAAAAACAAAATCGAAATGCTCGACAACGACAAGATCGAGGACGAACTCAAGAAAAGTCCTCACTTCAATAACATTCTCTATCCGATCCTTGTCTCTAGTCTTACCGATCTCAAATCCCCTCACCCTCCCGCACAAGAACGTTCTAGGTCGGCCGTCCAACAGATCGTACCAGCCATGATCGAAGCCATAGAATCTGCTCTGCCTAAAATTGAAAATTTCTCAGCGTCTCAAAGCGAAGAAGGCTTTAAACTCTATTAATTCATTGTGGACGCTGCTTCGCGTTGAATCACTTCAAAACCCGCATTTGGGCCTAAATTCAAAAGACTGAGTCAAATCAGCTGTTTCCATGTAAAATAGAATGATGAACGATCTTCCGATCGAACTCATGCGACATAAAGAGGATATCGAGAAAATCGCCAAGAGTTATGGCCTCGATTTCTATACGACAATTTTTGAAATGGTCGATTATGATGTCATGAATCAACTCGCCGCCTACGGAGGTTTTCCGACCCGATACCCACATTGGTCCTTTGGCATGGACTATGAACGTCTCAGCAAAAGTTACAGCTATGGCCTTTCAAAGATTTACGAAATGGTAATCAACAATGATCCCGTCATTGCCTACCTCATGAAAGGCAACACCTTGATGGATCAAAAATTGGTCATGGCTCATGTCTATGGTCATGCAGATTTTTTTAAGAACAATTATTATTTTTCGACTACCAATCGCAAAGCTATCGATATGATGGCCAACCACGGTGTAAAAATTAGGCGATTTGTCGAGAGAATCGGTCCCGAACGCGTCGAAAGTTTTATCGATCTCTGTCAGTCCATTGATAATCTGATTGACCCTCAGGGGATTTTTAAAAAGGCAGGTTCCATGACCGAATCTGTGGAAGATTCAGAGATGGAGCCATCGCGAACACCTGTCGGCAAGCTCAAGTCAAAAGACTATATGGACAAGTACATTAATCCCCCTGAATATTTAGAGCAGCAACGTCAAAAGAATATAACAGAGCAAGAAAAGAAGGGCCGCATTCCCGCGCAACCGGATCGCGATATTCTCGCATTTTTGATCCATTATGCGCCACTTGAGAACTGGGAACGCGAAACTTTAGATATTATTCGCGAAGAAGCTTATTACTTTGCCCCCCAAGGCCAGACCAAAATTATGAACGAGGGATGGGCGAGCTATTGGCATACAACCATCATGACCAAGCATAAGCTCGAAGATTCGGAAGTTATCGACTATGCCAACTCTCACGCAGGAACGGTTGCCATGTCTGGTGGACGAATTAATCCTTACAAGATTGGACTCGAGTTGTTTCGAGATATCGAGGACCGATGGAACCGCGGCCGCTTCGGAATGGAATATGAAAACTGTGGCAACATCGCTGAGAAAAAGGCTTGGGATAAAAAGTTAGGTCTAGGGAAAAAGAAAATCTTTGAAGTTAGAAAGATTTATAATGATGTGACTTTTATCGATGAGTTTCTAACACCCGACTTCTGCGCGGAACATAAACTATTTACCTTCCAACTCAATCCTAAATCCAATGACTATGAGATTGCGTCTAGGGAGTTTCAAAAGATTAAACGACAGTTTTTGTTTCAACTCACTTACCGAGGCGTGCCACCAATCGCTGTCGTGGATGGAAATTATCAAAATCGAGGAGAGCTTTATTTGTGGCATCCCTATGAAGGTGAAGAAGTTAAACTCGATACCGCCAAAGAAACGCTCGTTCGTCTGGCCAAAATCTGGAAACGTCCCGTACATCTCCAAACTCTGATTCAGGATCAGTATCGACTTTTGAGTTACGATGGGAAAGAATACACCGAAAAAAATCTTAACAAAGAAGAAGCCTTTAAAGCCTAACGGTCGAGCAAATACGGCATGGCTTCGTCAATACTGGTCTTACCTCGTTTTAGGTACTCTTTAAGCAAAGTTAGAAAAGGTACATACTTATTTTTCTTAGCGATGGCTCGCATTTTGGATGCTGCATCCCCTCGTGATATGCTATCCTGAAGCGCTTGATTGACCGAAAGCATTTCAAAAATTGGCATTCGTCCACGATAACCCGTCATATTGCACTTGCTGCAACCCCTGGCTTTGAAAAATTTTGTCCCTTTAATCTGCTCAGGACTAAATCCTAATTCCAACAGTAGTTCGCGAGGATGTTTCACTGGTTTTTTGCAATCATCGCAAAGCAATCGAATCAAGCGTTGAGCCAGAAGAAGATTTAGAGCGGGCCCCAAATAGTAAGGCGCAATACCCATATCTTGAAGACGCGTGATACTGGCCAATGCATCATTGGTATGCAAACTTGCCAATACCAAATGCCCTGTCATCGCTGCTCGCACAGCGATCTGAGCGGTTTCTTCATCACGAATCTCGCCCACCATGATGACGTCTGGATCTTGCCTCAAAACTGATCTCAAAATATTCGAAAAGCCAAGCCCCTTGTCACCTTCTACCGGTATTTGGGAAGCCCCCGGGAGAGTCAATTCAATCGGATCTTCAATCGTCATGATATTTCTGGTGAGGTCCGTTAGTTCCGTCAACATCGCGTACAAGGTCGTCGTCTTTCCGGAGCCCGTAGGCCCCGTAACAATAATCATTCCGTGCGGCAATCGGAGCTTCTCAGCAATCATTTCCGTATAAACTTTCGGAACGTTGATGTTAGAAAGCCTCGGGATTTGGCTAGAGTCCCTTTGAACCCTCAGAACCACTCGTTCTCCAAACAAGGAATTAAGTATGGAGACTCGATACTCCGTATGACGATTTTCACTTGTCTGAACACTCATACGAGTATCAATCGAATGCTTTTTGTCACTTAGATCAATATTTGCCATGACACGAAGCTTACCGATGAATTGCGGATAAACGGCTCGATTAAATGTTGCAGCCTGATAAAGCTTTCCATCAATACGAAATCTAACCTGGACGTCATTTTTGAAGGGGTCGATATGAATATCGGATACCTTAAGCTCGGAAGCTTTGGACAGAAGTCGATGAATAAATGGTCCAACCTGCGCATCATTTAGCTTCGCTGCGAAAGCCCGAAAATCAGTTTGCAAAAGATCGTTTTGCTTACTGACGGAAACTTGACCAGACCATCGATAGTGAGTTTTCCAAGCTTCCTGCAAAAAATTCTGGCTTACTTCGACCACTTGAATTTGGCAGCCCGACGAAAATCTAATTTCATCGAGAGCCGTCATATCTCGAGTGTCAATGACACCCATTACTAAAGTCTTCTTCGCAAGATCTACTTGGATCGACACAGCATTGGCTTTGACAGCCATCTGACCCGTTACGAGATTTATGGCAGCGGGATCAATTACCAGCTTCGATTCATCCACTTCCACGTCGGCGCTAGCTTCGTCGATTGAAGAAATTTCATCGAGTTGCGAGGAAAGAGCTGCCACCAACTGCTGTTCAGAAAGAAAACCGAGCTCGACAATAGCTTGGCCCAGGTACTCTCCAGCTTCCTTTTGATGTTCGATGGCTTTGAGAAGCTGATCAGGGGTGATTAAGCCCCTCGAGATTAAAAGCTTACCAATCGGAGTAAGCGGCTTATCAGAAGCCACTCCATCGGCATTGAGCTTTCGATTAAGCGCCTCTAAGCTATCTTTACGAGAATCCCCCACACTTATTAGAATATCACCCACTGTTCGAAGGGGCAGCCCCATTGAAATAGATATAGATTTCGGTGCCTTACAGGTCCATCTCCAGCAACAATGGACAATGATCGGAGCCCTTTATGTCCTGCAAAAGCTCCACGCTTTCAATTTTCTCAACAAGAGCCTCGGAGACAATAAAATAATCAATTCTCCATCCCTTATTTCGCTGTCTCGCTCCTGCTCGATAACTCCACCAGGTATATTGATCCTTAGATTCTGGATTCAAATATCGATAAGCGTCAACAAATCCAGACTTGAGTAGCTCATCCATCCAAGCTCGTTCCTCAGGCTTAAAGCCGCTCGTACCGTCCAGTCTAAGAGGATCGTGAATGTCGATCTCTCTATGGGCGATATTGATATCACCTGTCAAGACAAGAGGCTTTTTGCTATTTAGTTTTTTTAAATGCGAAAGAACATAATCAAGATATTTCATCTTAAACAAATGCCGATCATCGCTCGATGCGCCATTGGGAAAGTAAGAATTAATTAAGTAGAATGATCCATAATCCGAAATGATCCATCGCCCCTCCCGATCAAAGTCTTCAACGCCACATCCGGCCTCGACTTTATTTGGATTTTTATAAAAGAAATTGGCAGTCCCACTATAGCCCGGGCGAGACGCAGAATTCCAAAACTCCTTCATTCCCGTTATGGGCTCCCACATCTCTTTGCATTGCTCCCTAAAACTTTTGGTTTCTTGAACGCAAAACACGTCTGGCTTTATATTTTTTAAAATTTTCGGAAGGCCCTTTTCGACACAAGCTCGAATGCCATTAACATTCCAATTGAGAATTCTCACTTAAATGATCCAACAATATTCTCTTAAGAATGTTGAGCGAAATTTAGGAATCTTGTTTTTTTGCGGCCGCTCGATCGCGCAGCATCTCTCGCTGCCGAGCCAAAATGAACCTGTGAAGATATTCGCGATCATCAGCATGAATGGACTCTAGTTCTATCAGAGATGCCTGTTCCTCTGAATAATTGATGACTCGACCGCAAGCCACGACTCTCAGTTCAGGAAGATCTGGCAAGAGAAGATCAATAAGAACTCGATCGCCACTTTCGAGCTCAGGATCGCTTTCCCAGCGAAACAAAACCTCATGAGATCCAATTTCTCCCGACACCCATTCGTAGGGTTTCAAGCCAATTTCATCTTGATGAACCCGTTGATTGAGAATCTCCTCTAGGCGCTCCAATCGTTGATCCATATTCAATATAAAGTGAAAGGCCTTTTCGATTAGAACACGTCCAGAATCCTGAAACGGAAGGCTCGAAATGAGTCCTTCAATCTCGCCACGCGCTGCCGAAACTGGCGAAGGTCGCATAGCAAAGGAAGTAAAAATCTGAGCTTCTTCCTCAGTCACTTTTCGAAAGCGAATTTGAAATTCACTGGGTATGCGAAAACTCGATCGATCATTTTGCCCACTCTTCGTCACTTAAATACTAGTTTATCAACGATCGGCCCTCAGAGCTTTGCATCAACTTTAGCTTCGCAAAGTTCCTTGTAAGATTGGAGCGATGCGCTTAGAGCCTTTCGATACTCTTTGACGCGCATTTGCCCCAAGTTCACCCATAAGTCCCTCTGAGACTCAATTTGACGCATGGATTTGATCCAATCCTCGTGATTGAACTCCAAAGCTATCCCACCCGACCCCAAAGTCTCAGGAAGACCACCTCGCCGGCTCGCTATCACAGGCGTACCGGCACTCATGGCTTCAAGAGGTAAACGGCCAAAGGCTTCCTGCCAGACAGACGGCATCAACAAAGCCTTCGCTTTTGAAAACAAAGCCAAGAGATTTTTCTGTCGTGGAATATATTGAACATTCCTAGGAAGGATTTTTGGTTTCTGATCTTCCCAATTTCCGACAAATACAAACTTTTCGTCAGGAAGCTTATCCGCCAACTCCAACATGAATTCGAGACCCTTGACCTTAACCGGATTTACAAACAACCAGAATTCCGGCCAAGACTCACTTGCGGGATCGTCTGGCATTTCAATCATTCTCATTAGTTTATGTATCTTCGATTGTGGAAACGAAGCTTCGGCCGATTGTTGCATATAACTAGAGGCCACTATAATATTTTTGATATTTTGATAACTTGAATAGAGACTGCCAAAGTCTTTTAGTCGATCGAGTCGAGGGTATTCATCGTCCGTCAGATGGATCCAAGATCGATCGGGATTCCATTTCATCGCCGAACTACTTGCAAAAAAATCGGTATAATGAGCCCAAATATGGTCCGGCTTATCTTGATCTATCTTCTCTAGAAAAAAAGCCTCCATAGCAGCTTGGGATTCTAAATTGGTGGGGTGAAATTTCGGCGAATAACTGATTTCGCAGCGTACCGAATTAATTTCATAATTATTTCCCTGAAGCTCTACTCCAAATTGCTTCAAAAATTTTGGGGTAAACTCTTTGACTGATTCTGGAAGAGCCGTCCACACTTTGACATCCCAACCCCACGCGGTCTGGAAGTGTTTCAAATACTCCAGCCAAGAGATCTCGCCTCCGTTGGATCGCCCCATCAAAAATGGCTTTAAAATACGAAGCTTTAGCATCTCCTCATCATCGCATGCCTCGCACAAAGCTTAAAGCCAGAATGCCCCTTGCCAGAAGGCCAGCTTCGGGTGATAGAGAGGAACCGATGCCGAAGCTCGCCATGCCCAAATTTTCGCTAAGCCATGCGCTTGAGAACGCCTTTTTTAAGAATCGTCTTACCCAAAATGAGCTTAAGATTCTGAAAAGTCATTGCGAGAGCTATCAAGACCTTGAACTACCCGACTGGAAACCAAGCATCCTACGCGCTTACTCATCCTATTTTGGATTTATTACGGCGCTGAAAGCGCGCTCCGCTATCGAACAATGTTTTGAAGCGGGTTATCTTAAGAAACAGGCTTACGATATTGTCGATATCGGTGCCGGGACTTTGGGAGCTAGCTTAGGCGTCATAGACTTTTTCAATGCTAAAAAGTTGGAAGTGAGTTCACTTCTTGCTGTAGATAAAGATCAGCAAGCTGTCGAATGGGCAAGTGAAGAGTTTAAGGCTTTTCTTCCCACTAACTTCGGATTTCGTAAGCGCTTCCCTTCCGCCAATGAGCGCCGACCTCAAATTATAGTTTATGCCAATGTCCTAACCGAACTGGGATTGAAAGAGCTTGGTTTTGAACCTCATCGAAGCTTAAAACTAAAAGAGTTTTTCTTGAAGCCTCTTAAAGACCTTCATGAGGATTCACTCGTAATTATTATTGAACCCTCGACACGTGAGACCAATACGAATTTGCTTAAGCTTCGCGATTGGATCCGATCAAGATTCCATATCCTTCTCCCCTGCACGCACGAAAGTGATTGCCCCGCCCTGGCCCAAAAGGAATGGTGCCATGAAGAATGGAGTTATCGCGCGCCTGCCAGATTTTGGGCAATTGTGAAATATCTCAGATTCAGAAAAAAGCTGCTGAGTTTTGGGTTTCTCGTTCTTGGTAAACAAAACAATCGCTTCGAAAAGGCTAAGGCTCGAGTCGTTAGCCGAGAGATCCCATCTAAGGGGCGCTGCGAAAAATGGCTTTGTAGCGCAGGATATCGTTGGAAGGAAAGCAAGCTGCTTCGCCACAGAAGCACGGCCAATCAAGCCTATTATGAGGCCGCTCGTGGAGCGATTATTGATTGCGTCTCGACAGATTGTCATCGGCCGGATTAATCTTGTGCCATGAATGAAAAGTCCCCCAAAAAGCCCAAGCACAATAGGGCCCCCAAATTTGGCTCCAAAGAATGGATGCATTGGTTTTTTAAGGAATGGGTAGTCACCCTTGGCGTAGCCTTTTTAGTTGCCGCACTTTTTCGTACGACTATCGCGTCGCCAAGGCATATTCCAACAGGTTCCATGATTCCCACGATCAAAATCGGAGAGTTTATCTTTGTAAATATGATGGCTTTTGATTGGCATATACCGCTTACGCGCAAGTCGATGGTGGATCGAAAGGATCCTGAGAAAGGCGAAATCGTAGTCTTTGAATACCCGGTCGATCCAACGGTGGACTATATCAAAAGGGTTGTCGCCACTCCCGGGGACACTGTCGAAGTGGTCGGCAAGCGAGTGATCATCAATGGCACGCCTTTGCCGCTGGAGGAAGTCACTGATAAATCTTTAATCGAAGATCTTACACCTAAATATGATCCAGAACGGATGAGCCTTTATCACGAAACCAATAATGGCCACACTTATACAGTCGTTCATATGAACGAACGCCCAGGCAAGGAACTCCCCCTGATCACCCTACCCGAAGGTATGTTTTTTGTTATGGGTGACAATCGCGATGATAGTCAGGACTCTCGTTATTGGGGTTTTGTGCCCAGGGAGAATTTTCTAGGTCGAGGAAGCTTTATTTGGTTTTCTTTTGACAAAAATCACCTGCCTTTTATTCGCTTTGAAAGACTTTTTACGAACCTCTATTGAAGGTCAGACCAGATCAATATTTCGCGCTGAAGCTTTACTCCCGATTGCTCAAAGACCTTTTGTTCAACTGTTTTGATGAGTGCCAAGGCGTCCACAAATGTCGCATCGCCCTCATTAATGAGGTAATTGGCATGCACTTCCGAAATTTTGATACTCCCCAGCTTCAAACCCTTGAGCCCCGCATTCTCGATTAATTGACCAGGATACAACCAGTCTTCTCCGTGTTTCAGTCTTGTCCAAGTCGAACCCAGGCTAGGTTTTTGATAGGGAGTTTTTTGCTTCCGATAATCTAGGTTCAGATGAAGTCGTGATTCACATTCATCGACCGAGGCTTTCTTAAGCTCGAGCTCCAACTCAAGAACCAAAATTTCCGGATGTTGCTTTAGATTTGAACTTCGATAACTCAAACTACAATCTGAACAGCGCAGAGTTCGCCGCTCACGAGTGCTTAAATCGAAAACTTCGGCTGACTCCAAAATCATCGACAAATCTTGTTCGTTAGCCCCCGCGTTTTGTAATAAGGCTCCTCCCAAGCTTCCTGGAATACCAATCATATACTCACAACCTGAAAGCCCACGTTTTGACGACCAGCGCGCCAGGCGTTGCATCGAAAATCCTGAACCGACCTTGATCGTCAGTTTTCGATCGTCCTCTCGGAGAATTTGGGGCTCCGGAAGCTCATCATCACGGGTGATTAAGACCGTGCCACGAAGACCGCGATCGTCGATCAATATATTGCTTGCGAATCCGAGTATTCGAATGGGCTCGGGCAATGACATCTTTGGCTCGGCCAAGAGATTCCTCAAAAATAAAATTTTCTCAGCCTCACCGCCA
Source organism: Deltaproteobacteria bacterium CG11_big_fil_rev_8_21_14_0_20_45_16 (assembly GCA_002787535.1). Taxonomy (GTDB): domain Bacteria; phylum Bdellovibrionota; class UBA2394; order UBA2394; family UBA2394; genus 1-14-0-20-45-16. The sequence goes on along the minus strand of PCXB01000087.1, from coordinate 17,157 downwards.
ATTTTGATACTTGAATACTTTCTAAGACTCGACCCCACGCAACCTTATGGATTAGTGGGCGCCGCTGGAGCTGCGCTTGGAGCCGGCGGCGGGATATCGGGCGCTCCTTCGGCTCCAATAGGAGCTGGCACAGGGGTTGTCGGTGCACTCGCCGGAGCCAAAGGCTCAGAAACTGAAGTCCCAATACTAGAAGAACTTTCCAGCTTAAATATTTTTGCCAAGGCGATGCTGTTAATCATAAAGATCACTGCGAAAATAACTGTCGCTTTGACCAAAACTTTGGATGCGCCTCCAGTTCCTAAAACAGTACTTCCGCCGCCACCACCGCCAAGAGCCGAACCCAGATCATCGCCCTTGCCCGACTGCAAAAGAATCAAACCAACTAGAATGGGACTGACAACAACTTGAAAAATTATAAGAGGTACTTTAAGAGCTAACAAAAATTCCATGGTATTCCTTTTATTATGAGTACCTTTATAGACTTAGCGGTTTAAGCTTTCTAGCGCAAATCCACATATTTTCTCAAAAACATTGACTTTCAAACTTGCCCCCCCAATAAGCAGGCCATGGACCCCCTCAATCCCTAAAATTTCCTGAGCATTTTCAAGCTTTACGCTTCCTCCATATAGTAAAGGCCATGGCCCACCAAGCTGCTTCAAAATATAAGCATGGGTCTCTTGAATCTGACTCGCCGAGGCCGTCAGTCCTGTGCCAATTGCCCATACCGGCTCGTAGGCAAGGATGAGTTGACCTCGATAGGTCTTAAGCACTTCCAATTGAGAAGATAGGATCTCATCGACCCGTCCCGACTCTCTTTCAGCCCGACTCTCCCCAATACAAAATACTGGCAAAATTCCGCACTCCTGAAGCACAGCTAATTTTTTTGAAAGACTTTGAGGCGTTTCGTTAGCTCTTTGCCGTCTTTCGGAATGGCCGACAAGACAAAGACAGACTCCCAATTCCTTCAAGCTCTGAGCTGACACCTCGCCCGTAAAAGCTCCATTTTTTTCATCCGAACAATCCTGAGCACCTATAGCATATACCTTTTGTGGGCCGACCAACTTTCGAGCCTCACCCAAATGTGTAAAGCTTGGAAAAATAGCCATTTCGAGACCAGGATCCACATTTTGACGAGTTGAATCTGCAAAAAAAGATCTCATCGCTTCAAAAGACTGAGACATCTTCCAATTTCCAAAAATATATTTGCTCTGACGATTGGGGGACAAATTCACATCCTGCTTACGAAGCCATCCGGCCATCTTGAATTTCCTGAATCTCGCGCTCACGTAGCTTAAGAACTTCTATTCCAGGAAGTTCTCGGCCTTCCAAAAACTCGAGCATGGCTCCGCCACCGGTCGAAATATGATAGAGCTTATCCAAGGCGCCACGCTGAGCTACAGCCGCCACGGTCTCACCGCCTCCAACAATCGAGTGAATTTTATCTTTATGCTCCACTAAGAAATCCACAATTCTTAAAGTGCCTTCGGCGAAGCAGGGGTTTTCAAAAACGCCCATCGGGCCATTCCAAACAATCGTTTTGGCTGCATCCAATGCCTTGCTCCAGACTGCCAGAGTCTCGGGGCCGATATCAAAAACGCCTTCATTTTCTGCAATCTCATAGGACCCATCAAGCTTGACAACTCGAGCCTCTGTTCCTTCCAAACTCTGCCCCACACGTCCATCGATCGGGACCAATATTTCGATCCCATGTTTCTTCGCATCCCCGATTAGTCTTTTTGCCAATTGGATACTTTCCTTAGACAATGTACTCGCTCCGAGTTTCTGACCACGAGCCGCCAAAAAAGCGAGGCCCATTCGGCCTCCCACACAAATGGTTTTACATGTCCTCATCAAAGCTTCGATAACCGCAATCTTATCCTCCAGTTTTGCCCCACCCAAAATTGCCATCTGCGGATTCTCGGGATGATGCAACACTTTATTTAAACAATCCCATTCCTTCTTAAGAAGATATCCCATCGCCTTATAGCGAGCGAGTTTCGCCACGGCGTGAATAGACGAATGCGCCCGATGACAGGCCCCAAAAGCATCATCAATATAGATATCCCTTTCTTCCATTAAGCGCTCGGCAAAGCCCAAATCATCGCTTTCTTCGCGTGAATCAAACCGCAAATTTTCGAGCAAAATAACAGTTCCAGGTCGACCATCAAAAATTAATTTCCGAACGGCTGAACCAACAAGGTCTTCCGAAAAAAGAACTTCACGGTCCAAGACCTCTGCCAAGTATTGAGCAACCGCCAAAAGACTTAAAGACGATCGCTCCGAATCTTTCTTTTTCTGTGGACGTCCCATATGCGCGCCTATGACGATGATACATTTCTTTTCGATCAAATTCTTTATCGTCGGAATACTTTGGCGGATTCTAAAATCATCTAAGATTTTACCGGCCTTCATCGGAACATTGAAATCAACACGAAGAAAAACTCGTCGTCGATTTTCTGGGAACTTATCCCAAGGTAACTCTTCCATAGACAGGGGTCGCATAAAATCCTTTCGTGCTTACAGCTTGGAACCTATCAAAAAACTCAAATCCATCATTCGACAAGAAAAGCCCCATTCATTGTCATACCAGGACAAAACTTTTACCAAGTTGCCGTCCACGACACTTGTAAAACCCGAATCGATATAGGAGGATTCGGAGCGAGATCGAAAATCACAAGAGACCAGCTCTTCTTCTGTATACCCAAGAATTCCCTTGAGCTCCCCCTGGCTAGCCTCTTTCAAAACTGAATTCACAGCCTCCTTGGTCGTTGGCTTTTCAACAAGTACATTAAAATCTACCAACGACACATTCGGCGTTGGCACTCTCACCGATATCCCATCGATCTTGCCCTTCAAATTGGGAAGCACCAAACCAACCGCCTTTGCCGCACCCGTCGTCGTCGGAATCATCGAGACCGCTGCGGCTCTAGCTCGGCGAAGGTCGCTATGAGGTAAATCTAAAATCCGCTGATCATTCGTATAAGAATGAACCGTTGTCATATTGCCTTTGACGATTCCAAATTTGTTATCGAGAACCATCGCAACGGGAGCCAAACAGTTAGTTGTACAAGATGCATTGCTAAGGACTTCGTGTTTTTGAAGGTCCAAGGCTGAATCATTAATGCCGACAACAACAGTAAGATCGGCATCTTTCATCGGAGCCGATATAATAATCTTCTGAGCTCCCGCGGCTTTGTGCTGAAGAGCTGCCTCCTTATCCTTCAGGCGCCCCGTGCATTCCAAAATCAACTGTGTCTGCGTTGCCGCCCATTCCAATTTGGCCGGATTGGCTTCAGCGCTAATCCGGATCTTCTTTCCGTTAATCTCCAAAAAACCATTGCCCGACCGAACTTCGCCTCCAAATATACCGTGATTCGAATCATATTTTAAAAGGTGAGCTAAGGTGGCCGCATCCGTGAGATCATTTATTTGGGTAATCTCTAGTTGCCCATCTTTAAAGGCCGGAGTTTCGGCAAGGACTCGCATCACGCAGCGTCCTATACGCCCAAAGCCGTTAATACCTAGTTTTAGCTTCTTGTTATTTAATGAAAATCGAGGACTTGGCTTCATCCGGGCAGGCTAAGAAAGCCCCTCTAGCCTGTCAATTTGACTCTGGCGAAATTCGAGAAAATCGGCTTAAAAAGAGGTCAAGATGCATCCAATCATCGACTGGGCCCAAAACCTCGACAACTTTAAGAGCCTCAGCAAAGTCTCAACAGCTCTTTTCGTGATTTTAATGGGATTGGTCACCGCCGGTTATCTCCTCCCGATGTCGAGACGCTTAACGAACTACATAGCTTGGACAGGAATCATACTGGCCGTGGTTCTCAGCCTAAACTGCGGCTTGCTTTATTTTTGGCATAACTACTATCGCTAACTACCCACTCAGCTGAGCGGCGCCATGACATTTTTTGTATTTCTTCCCGCTTCCACAAGGACATGGATCATTTCGCCCCACCTTTTTGGCCTCACGCTTGAAGGTTTCGGCGGGCTTAGCCTCTCGAGGACTGGTCGATGATGATGATACAAAATTTAATTTACGCGCACGCTCAGCACGCGCTTTCTGTTCGGCTTCAATGCGCCTTTCAATTTCATGGCGCCGACTTTCAGCATCCTGCTCTGAGGATTCACCGGGTTGCATCTGGATCTGAACTCGATGAAGTTTTTCCAAGAACTCTTGTTTCACATTAATAAACATGCTTTCAAAGAGGCGGAAGCTCTCTAGTTGATAATCTAAAACCGGATCTTTTTGAGCGTAACCCCGAAGGTTAATTCCCTCACGCAAATGATCCATATCCAAAAGATGTTCTTTCCATCGATCATCCAAGGTGTGCAAAAGAAGCATTCTCTCCAAGCGTCTAAGAATCGTCGGCGAAAGTTCCTGCTCTCGTTTATTGTAAAGAGACTCCCAATGCTTCACTAAGTATTCATAAAAATCATTTTCGTTATGAATTTCTCCAATTCGCTGTTCCAGTTCTGACTGAACCCGTTCCAATCCATATTGATCATCACTTAATCCAACTAGAGCTTCGTGAATTTCCTTCCAATCCCACTTTTCCGCTTTTGATTTGTTCGGAATATTCTCTTCACAAATCAAACCAAGCATCTCTTCGGCGATTTTATGAATCTCGTCTTTCACGTCTTCTCTAAAAAGAAGCTTCTTCCTCCAGGCATAAACAACCTTGCGCTGGTAATTCATAACATCATCATATTTAAGGAGGTGCTTTCGGATATCGAAGTTACGCGCCTCCACTCGAGTTTGAGCGTCCTCGATGGCTCCTGAAATCATTCTCTCCTGAATAGGCTCATCTTCCTCCATCCCAAAAAAATCCATTAGCTTGAGCATTCGATCGCCGCCAAAAATTCGCAGCAAGCTATCTTCCAAAGATAAGTAAAATCGACTCTCTCCCGCATCACCCTGACGTCCCGATCGACCACGCAACTGGTTGTCAATGCGTCGCGATTCATGACGTTCAGATCCAAGAATGTAGAGACCACCAAGATCCAACACACCTTCGCCCAACTTAATGTCCGTTCCACGACCCGCCATGCTCGTTGAAATCGTCACAGCGGATTTTCGACCTGCCTCGGCAATAATATGGGCTTCTCTTTCATGTTGTTTGGCATTCAAAACGACATGCTGAATACCTTCTCGCTTCAATAAATCACTAAGCCTCTCGGACTTTTCGATGGAGGTAGTACCCACCAGAACCGGCTGGCCCTTTTCATGCCGCTCTCGAATATCTTTGATAATGGCCTTTAATTTGGCCTTCTCGGTTTTGTAAATAACATCTGGCTCATCTAGCCGAACCATGGGGCGATGTGTAGGTACGACCGTAACCTCAAGCTTATAAATCGAAGCAAACTCCTCGGCTTCGGTATCGGCGGTCCCGGTCATGCCTGATAGTTTCTCGTACATTCTAAAATAATTTTGATATGTGATTGAGGCGAGGGTTTGATTCTCGTTGGCAACCTGAACTCCCTCTTTAGCTTCTAGCGCTTGGTGAAGACCATCACTAAAGCGACGTCCGGGAGATAATCGACCTGTAAAATCATCAACGATGATGACTTCGCCGTCCTTAACGACATAATCCACATCTCTCTTGAATAAAGTATGAGCTCGAAGCGCTTGATCCACATGATGTAGAAAATCGATAAACTGAGGATCATAAAGATTGGACACTCCTAAACGAGTCTGAACCTCTTCGACACCCTCATCGGTTAGCAAAACCTGTCTCGCCTTTTCATCAAGAGTGTAATGAACATCACGCTTTAAAAAAGGAATAATTCGATTGACGATGACATATTTATCAGTCGTTTGATTCACCGGACCCGATATAATCAAAGGTGTTCGTGCCTCATCGATCAAAATAGAATCCACTTCGTCCACGATTGCATAATGCAAATCCCTTTGGACCAGGGAATTGGGCGTAACCTTCATATTGTCCCGCAGATAGTCAAAACCGAATTCATTGTTCGTACCGTAGGTTATATCACAGGCGTAGGCTTGTTTCCGCTGTTCATCACTTAAGCCATGAACAATCACACCAACGCTCAAACCCATAAATTCATAAATAGGACGCATCCAGTCCGCATCTCGACTCGCCAAATAGTCATTTACCGTAACCAAATGCGCGCCTTTTCCAGCAAGCGCATTCAAATAAAGGGGCAGAGTCGCCACCAGAGTTTTACCTTCACCTGTTTTCATTTCCGCGATTTTGCCTTTCTGCAAAACCACGCCACCGATCATTTGAACATCATAATGCCGCATTCCAAGCTTACGAACACTGGCTTCTCGCACACAGGCAAAGGCTTCCGGCAAGATATTGTCTAGCCCCTCGCCCTTTTTAATTCGCTCTCGGAACTCAGGTGTTTTAGCAGCCAACTGTTCGTCGGAAAGACGCTTAACAGTCTCTTCAAGTTCATTGATATGGCGCACAAGGGGAGTCATTCGCCTGATTTCCCGATCATTCGAAGAGCCAAATAGCTTTTTCAGGCGCTCAATCATAAAATCTCCTCAGCCTAACCAACTTTGTTCAGGCGGTAAATTAGCGAACACTGCCAATCAGTCCCTACCAAGACTTAAACGAAATTACAGGCTTTTATCGAGGATATATTTTTTGGGATCGACTCTGACCCCATGAAGAATCAGTTCGTAATGTAAGTGAGGCGCGGTCGAACGACCCGTACTTCCCACCGTTGCAAGAACGTCCCCACGACGAACTTTTTGCCCTACTCGCACCAAATCATCATCTGTATGCGCGTAGAGTGTCGAAATTCCATATCCATGAAAGACCATCACTGCGTTTCCGTAAGTCCCATAGGGCCCAGCAAAACTAACTACGCCATCAGCTGGCGCCACAATAGGCGTGCCTCTTCGAGCCACCACGTCCAGGCCATGGTGCAAAGCCCGACGACCCGTAAATGGGTCAATTCGATAACCAAAATGCGAAGTTACCCAACCTTTGACCGGAATAATGGAAGGCGTCGAGGCAAGCTGAAGCTTCCGCCCCTTTAACACTTCATATAATTCTTCAACGCTCTGAGATTCAAGTTGGGCCTGGTGAAGAATTCGATTCATCCATGAATACATTTTTTCCACCAAGAATCGATCTCGACGCTCCAGATAAGCCTCCGAGTCCTGATCCGAATTCAAATCGGCGGTCTGGACTTTGAAATCTCCAAATTCAAAACCTTCATCTTCAGATTCATCGCCATCGCCGCCCTGACCCAAGGGACCTTTGCGTTTTGCAAACTCTTTATCCACATCGGTTAAGGCTCTCAGCTTTTGATTGAAGCGGTTGATGCGATCTACAGTGGTTTGCAGTGAGTCAAGGTGAAATTGAAGACTTGAAAGCTCATTCTTTAAGGCAAGATTTTCTTTCTCTAGGCGATAGTTATCCGGCAAACTAACAAAAAAATTGAGCAACGATAAAAATCCAACAATCAAGAGAACGGCTAGCGAAACCCCTGTGATTTTAATGCCCCGAATCCACTGAGGCCGTAAATGAATTTTGTGTACTTGATGATGACCCTTGGTCATCAGAAGAAGTGTCAAAGGCTCTGGATTCTTACGAAGCCAATTCCTAAGCCAAGCAAATCGGCTTTTAAGCCGGCTAAGTTTGAAATGTCTCCATTCGCTAAACCTGGTCTTCATAGAGTTGCAATTCTATTGTACTAGGATTATCGCATACCTTTGTTTTTAACCAGAGACTTTCGCTGGGAACTTGGCAAAATACCCAAAACTTCTCGATATTTTGCTACAGTGCGCCGCGCAATCTCGATTCCCTGTTTTCGGAGTAATTCGACGATACCCTGATCACTGATGGGCTTGCTCTCGTCCTCATTCCTGACGATTATCCGAATTTTTTCTTTAACGCTTTCAGCGGCGATATCATCGCCATTTGTTCTTTGAATAGCACTCGAGAAAAAGAATTTAAGCTCAAAGATCCCCTGGGGCGTATGCACGTACTTATTTGAAGTAACCCTCGAAATCGTCGACTCATGCATGCCAATATCCGCCGCGATATCCTTTAAAACCATAGGACGCAGATGCGTTACTCCCTGCTCCAAAAACTCCCGCTGGTTCTTAATGATGCTTTCCGTAACTTTGTAAATCGTTCGCTGGCGCTGATGAATCGATCGAATCAACCACAAAGCCCCTCGCAATTTCCCTTGAATATAAGATCGGGGGTCTTCTTTAATCGGCGCCTCTGGAGCCGCTGGTTTAACGGCTTCAGCGACTTTACTTTCGCCCCCATCGGCCGGTTTCGTGTTTTCAATTAAAGTGGCCAACTCCTCTTCGACACTTTCTTTAGATTTACTCGAGGCTGTCTGAAGAATTTTTTTGGCCTCGGGCATTTGCTGCAAAATATTTCGATAAAGATTGCTAATCTTCAATTTGGGCAATCCATCTTCGTTCATCGTAATGACGTACTCGTCATTCATCTTCTGAATATAAATATCCGGCGTAATATACGGATTTTCGATCTCAACAAAGGGTCGCCCAGGGCGCGGTTCAAAGTGTTGAAGCATTTCGATGACTTCGCCCAACTCATCCATTTCGAGATCCATCGCCTTCGCGATAGCTTTAAAATTCTTTTTCTCTAAGTGCTGAAGATGATCCTCGATAATCTGTCGCAACAGCTCACGGTGCGACTTAAAACGGAACTTCATCTGTTTCAGCTGTAAAAGTAAGCACTCTTTTAGATCTCGCGCTCCCACTCCGGGAGGATCAAATTCTTGAATTAGTTTAAGTACTAAATCTACCTGCTCAGGATCGAAGTTATTTCGCCTTGCAATTTCTTCAACTGGTTCTTTTAGATAGCCCCACTCATCAAATGCACCGATCAATACGGTAGCAATTTCTTTCTCTTCTTCCGAGAATTCAGCAAGATGGAGCTGCTCCACTAAATGCTCAGCCAAGGACTCCTGACGACTTGCCATCGCCTCAAAGCCTGGCCCCTCTTCTTGATTGGGATCATGACCTAGCCCACTTGCACTTTTCCCGGTATACGAGAAACTCTGTTCCAAATAAGCATCCCAATCAAAATCTGGATCCTTGTCCGTTGCCGGCTTTACCTCATCCACTTTTTCGCTTGAACTCTGCTCAGCTTCGATATCGGCTTTTTTCTGATCCAACTCCGACATATCGGAGGACTCTTCAAGAAGAGGGTTCTCCATAAGTTCAGCCTGAATGGTTTCACTCAATTCAAGGCGATTCATCTGGAGAAGCTTGATGGCTGCCTGGAGCTGAGGTGTCATCACCATCTGCTGCCCCAGTTTCATTGATAGTTTAAGATCTACTGCCATACCCCGCTGCAATTAGTATACCACGACCGAATCACAGTACTACGTCCGCGGAAAAATTGACGCTCCGCTTTTTGATAAAAAATATTAAAGCAACTCAAAAGGCGAAAGCCTCATTCCCAAAAACGAGGCTTTCGTTATAATTAACGCTTCGAAAACTGGAAGCTCTTACGAGCCTTCTTATGACCATATTTCTTCCTCTCGACGATTCGAGCGTCTCGAGTCAAAAGCATGGCCTTTTTCAAAGGCGGGCGGTTCTTGGCGGCAACAAGTGTTAACGCCTTAGCAATTCCGTACATACAAGCTTCAGATTGAGCTGAAGGTCCGCCTCCAGAAACATTAATACTCACATCATACTTCCCTTCAGACTCAAGAGTCTTAAATGGCTTCTGTAGAGAGTGTCGAAATAATTCAGCAAAATACTCCGAAGAGGGGCGAGCATTTACAGTAATTTCACCCTTCCCACCCTTCAAATAAACTCGGGCAATGGCTGTTTTTCGTTTTCCTATCGCGTGATAAACTTGCGCTGCACTCATTTTTCTTCAATCCTTAAATGTGTTTAAGCAACCAATTTTTTTTGAAGCCCTTTGTTAGATTTCAAACTGATCTTGGTGGGCTTCCAAGCATCCAACTTATGTTCTGCACCAGAAATAACATTCAAATGCTTCAATTGTTTTCGAGACAAATAGGTTTTAGGCATCATTCCATAAACGGCTTCATGGATCACATCTTCCGCACTTCTCTTAAGAGCTTCCCCAGCCGTTCGTGATTTAAGTCCGCCAATATATCCAGAGTGACGATAATAGATTTTCTTCTCGTTCTTGTTCGAAGTAAAATAGGCTTTATCAGAATTGATCACAGCCACATAATCACCAGACCCAGCACTCGGTGTAAAAGTAGGAAGATGTTTGCCCATCAAAATTGTCGCCGCGACGGATGCTAATCGGCCAATAGGCGCCTCTGCCGCATCAAGCACAAACCACTTTCGTGTCAGCGTTTTCTCGGGACCGGTTGAATACTTCATCTCCGCCGTAGCATTTCGGCTACCGCCCTTAGTACTTCGACCAAACATTGCTTGCTGAATGGGAGTCAACTGCCAGCCAAGGTAGCGTCTCTTCTCAGATTTACCAGCTTCAACGTTCTCCTTTTTCTTTGCCATAGACCTTAAAGAATTAGTTCGGCCAGGCTGGAGGGTCAAGTCCCAAAGATCTGGAATATTGGGCTTAAAGCCGCCGAATCATAAAGTTTGAGCTCGTCTCGTTCCATAAAATCTGAACGGATCGCAACGGCTCTTTAAGTACCCATTCAACGCTTTCAAATATGAAAGTAGTACCCGGATGAATCATCCCAAGCACTTCGACTCGAAAACCCTTGTTTCGGGGAACACTACCTAAGATAACTTCCTTTTGCTTTTTAACGACCTCGAGTTGAGCAGCCTTATTACGTCGAATCTCGTACTGATCTCGGTATAACTGCTGGAGTTTACTAGCTTCTTTTGGATCCGTCTGGGAAATCCTAGGAATTTGGTCATAGAGCTCTCTCAATTCTTTGTCGAGGGCTTTGAGTTCGGCGAGCATCGCAAGCTCCTTTTCATTTAAACCTTCATCCTCAACCCGTTTTTTTGCCTCCTCTAAAGCCATATATTCAACTCCAAGTATGATTCGAGTCGGCCTTTCGGATCCAGCTGCACCTATATTTTTAGCCAGAACACCTTCCCATGCCCAAATCTCCCCTCCGGACACGGTCCCGGGATCTGCCCTGCAAAGCAAACGACCTCCAGTCCGAATTAAACTATTAAGGCACTCATTTTCTGTAACGATGTCACCACCGGCTTCAACAGTAGCCCCGGAGTTAATATAGAGAGCATCGATTTGAGCCTTTGCTTTAATAAAAGCCTTTTCGTTTCCGACGATACCTCCCCTAATTCGTATGCTACAGTCGGATTCAATCCGACAGGCCTCAGCCTCCTTATCGACTGAGATGTCGAGGTCGGATGTAATATGAAACCCAGCGTTAACCGATCCACGAACCATCACTTGGGCCTTACCTGCATCAATACTTCCCGTCGATACATCGACGTTTCCATTGATAAGCAGCCCCTCAATAACTTGGATGGTCTTTCCGGTAAATTCAACGATACCGCCCTTTATAGCTTCGTATTCAAGACCATTTGACGAGAGGCGAACGCCCTGACCGGCATCAATATGACGATCCTTACCAAGCAATCCGCTCATTTTTTCTCCAAAAATATTGAAGCCATCCGCGCCCCGAGTGGCCTCCTGCTTAACCATTAAAAGCTGACCAGGTTTTACCATTTGAAAAACACCGGCAGCCTTGTAATCAATACTGCCATCCTCTCTTGATTTGCCGACGGGCTGACCATCCACCTCGATCGCAAAGCGATGCCGAGCTTCGCGTCCTTCTTGAGGTTTCTTTCCTTCCGCGATCACCAACTCTACCGGCTCCTTTTTTTCCTGAACCCGAGAAATGGCTTCACGAATTTCTTCTATTTTAATCCCCGTAACAATTTTGCTCCCCTTAATCATTTCCATGATCTTTTCTTCTCGCGGCTGGAAACGAGGACTCTTTGAAGGGAAAATTCGCATTTTAGCGCTCATCTTGTCCGATGCGATCTCAATCGGCTCCAAGATCTGAAGACGCTTGTCTTGAACAACGACAAATCCAGGTTTCTTTGTCGTGACAATGAGCTTTGTTCCATCCTCATTCCGATCAATCCCATATCCAGTCAACCAAGGCTCATCGGCTCCGCGACCGGCAATGATCTTTCGCCCGAAAACTGTCATGCCATCTTGACCAACGCCCGCAGGTGTTTTGGATGCCACAATTTCGCCTGGCCTTACACAATCACAAAAGAAGGGTTCTTCAACCTTGGGATCTTTCGAATCAATTACGTCATCGATAGACTTGCCGTTAAATTCTACGAAATATTCAATGACAGCGTCCGTCCCTTCAACTGAAGGAACGGATGTCGCGATCTCCACTTCAACCAGCTCTGGATCCTCTTCGGTCCTCCGTTTTTTTAGAGCACCTTCAATTGCTTTTTTGTTAAGCGGAACGCGAACACTTTCTTCTTCCGCCAGTTTTTCGATCATGGGGTAAGTAATTTTTGTTCCAAAGTCGCTTTGTGAACAAATTTTAATCTTAAAAAATTCTTCATTGGGTCCAACAATTGTCATCGGCACGATATCGATTGATTTATTTTCCCATTTAACAAATCCAAAAGTGGAAGCGCGGTATTCAACACGGGCGGGATCATTTTCGTCGCCATACTTTCCTAAGTCCGTTTCAGTAATATTGTCTCCAGTTTTAATCGTAACGTCGATAGCCCTATTTTGTTGGGCGACTTCGACTCTCTCTCGATAGATGTTAAATCCTGGTTCCGCATCAACAGGAAGAGTTTTCTCCAACAACAGATCCCCGGGCGCTGCAAAGTATTGCCGGCCTTTCGTCTTAAGCAATAAACCCTTGTCCTGCATTTCATCAGGCTTGAAAAAGTATTTTAATTTAGCATTTTTGCCCAGGCGAACGGGTTGGGATTGAGCTACTACAAGAGCCTTTTCTCTCAAACCGCTCTTATGAACTTGGTCAAGCTGGGCACTAAGTTTGTCCTTATCAAAGCCTGCCAAAACATCTTTGTCTCGCATCAATCCCAAGACATTCTCAAAGAGCAAGGGCTTTTGAGGAAATATATCAAGACTAGCTTTAGAGCCGTCCTTCTCAACTTGCAAAATGTTCTCAACGCTTACTCGATCCTTATCGAGTGTTACACGACCATAGACAGCAGCTTTCAGAAAATCTTTCCCGTCCAGGCGAGTTTTTTCAACGCCCTTACCAGGATAAATCGGCATTTCGTTATAGCTTCGACCTCGAAGAACTTCTCCAAACACGGTCTGACCATCGGAAGGCGCTAAGGGAGGGTCAATGATTGCGATAAGATCACCGGGAAATACGATTGCTTCTTTTGCCTTTTCAAGATCGATAGGCGAATTGCTCGCTGGTTTTTGATAGACGAGCTCAACTTTGCCCGCCTTTCCATCGACGGGGGTTTTCCCTCGAGCGACAGTAATTTCGGCTGGCCAAGATTTTGTCGAATCAATTTCCTTCTGGATCTGAGCCTCCGTCAAAAGACCAACCGCCAGCCCCTTCATTTTTGCGGTATCCAATAGATCTTTTCCGTTAATGCGTTGCTTACTAAAACTTTCCTTGCCAACCATGATGGCGGCTCTAAGCCCGTCATCTCGATCAAGAACTTCAGACTCCAACCTTAAGCGAACGCCATGATCAAAGAACAATTGGCCACAGCCTTCAGTTACATAAAGATTCTCATCTTTCGTAAGTTTGGTCGTAATGCCCTTACCTGTTTGCAACCGGAACTGATCCTCAATCCTAAATGGTATTTTCTCTCCAGATACCGTGATGCCATCTTGACCTTTGACGGCAATCGGTGCGCGAGCCAGAATTTCGCCACTCTTACAATAGACAGGCTTATCCTTATTGAATAATCGAAGATCCAAAACCCACTGAGGACGCCCGCCCTGAGCCGGTACGGATTCCACACCTTCGGCAACGACGATATTAAGAAGCCTTTTTTCATCTGAATTTTTATCTGAAAGAACCTTAAATAGTTCTTCCGTAATATGCTCCGTTTTCACTCCAAAGGTGATACCTTTTTTAGTTAGTTGTTCGAGAACAAAATCAGTTGTCAGTTTGGGAGCATCGTTACCAATGGGTCGTTGAATCCGACGGATTCTCGCGCGCATCTTATCCGGTGAAACATCAAGTTCGATGACGGGCGGACAATTTAGAGCTTCAAATGAGTACTGTTTCTTTGCGGGATTTTCTTTTACGAGCTTCAAGTCTTCAGGCTTTACGCCATACTGCTCGATAACCTGATTTCGAGCGGTAACTTGATCTTTAGCCTGTATTTGAATGATCTTCACGAAGCCTATTTCCCCACGCAGCAACCGCCTCTAAAGCTTCAATTATATCAGAGGATCATTCAGTTTGGGGCCGAAGCGGCGCATAAAGACCAGCTCTGATCTTGGTCCCTGTTAAAAACAACGAATTTGCAGGCAGGTTCGGCCCCGCCTCCAGCCTTGAACCAGAGCGGAGAATTGACTTTATATTAGTCCCCTTGCCTTCCCCGACCTGAACTAAAGTACCAACCATATTCCGAACCATATGCCTCAAAAATCCTGAGCCTTCGAATTTAAACTCCAAAATCTGCCCAATTTTCATTTGTGGATGAAGGCGAGAAACAATGCTCGCCTTGTAAATCCGACGCGTGGTGCCACGTTCCGAGTTTCGAACGGAAACACCCGACGACTTAGCAAAACAAGCGAAGTTATGAGTTCCTAAAATCTGGCGCTGCGCCTTTCTCATGGCTCTAAGATTTAAGGAATGACGAATCCAATGGAAGTACTCAGTTAATATAGGATCTTCAACCGGCGAACTTAGAATGAAATAAGAATATGACTTGCTAACAATATCTTCCATCACATTAAAATTTGAACTCAGTCTGCCAAACTCCCAAATACGAATATCATTTCCTAGCATAAAGTTGAGTGAAGACAGAAATGACTTCCTCTTCGATACGCCCAAGGCAGTATAGAGCTCAAAGGCCTTTGGAAAATAAACAAAATGATCATAGGCGTGAACGCCAGCATCGGTTCGACTACCGAAATGCACACGTCGTGATTCCTTAAAATAGCGCGCAAAAGCTTCTTCTACTTTCGCCTGAATGGTCACAACATTCTTTTGAAATTGAAAGCCTTTGAAGGCTGTCCCTCGATAAGCCAATCGAAAGGCTAAGTGATCCCTCATCTTCGCCTTTACCAATCTCCGAGTAATCCAAGACCAAAGCTCCAGCCTCCCGTACCGGAAACCGCGCCAAGGCCACGCTTAAACCATCCTCCCGGAAGAAAGTAAGCCGAAGCTGTAGCCCCGAAGTCTTTCAAATCCCACTCCGATTTCATCTGATTCCGGCGAACCTGATTCGTAAAAAAACTAAAGAAACATCCACCACCTAACTCCATTCCCCAGTCTATTCCTGTAACCAACTTTTTCTCCGTTACATTTGAGGTCAGTTTTCGAATTCGAGTATAATGAAACTGCATTTTTGTATCAATAAATGGGGATATCGGAAAAAACTCGGTCTCCCAAGCCTTCCATCTCAACCCCGAAGAGAAGCCATAGATCTGATACTCGAACTTATCTTCACTCGCCACCACGACACCATTTTGCCGCAAACAAGTGATGCCGTCGCTTTCAACTGCACAGGCTGTCGTTTCGTTTTTTGCAAACTCAAATCCCACTATCGGCTCAATATTCCACCCCAGATCAATGAGACCGATATCGAATCCAAACTGAGGCGCCCACCATTCCGAAAACCCATTGACGAAGCCAAAGCGAGAATCTTCATAAAATCTTTGATCTGCTCTGAGTTGGACAGAACCTGAAAAACTAAATCCAATCTGTGGAAACAAAACGAAGATCAAAAAGGCAACGGCCGCTTGTAATAGCGAGAAGCCTTTAAATCCAAATTTTATAGTCATCTTCATAGCTTAGGCCAACATCCCAGAGAACAATAAAATGCTACACTATATAGAGTAAGTACCAAAGATTCAATATGAGGGCTCTTTCATTCAAATGGGACCACGCAATAAAATCAAAGATTCAACTGGCTCCGACCTTACAAAAAATGAGGCAAGTCTAAAATCGGATGAGCAGGCTCTGGCTGAAATCATACTTGAAGAAGATCTGGGTTCCGAGACTGCTGCGCCAAAACTACCAAACATCAACATGGAACAACGAGAATTTAGTCGAGTTCCACTCATCCAGAAACCAATTGAGATAGAATTCAAGAGTTGTGCACAATTTGCCAAACAATATATCGATAACATTTCATTGGGAGGCCTGTTCGTAAAAACACAAGAGCGTCCACCCTTGGGAAGTATTGTGGCCATAAGCTTTAGCCTTCCAGCAACACCTTCGCTTCCAGAACGAGAATTCAATTTGTATGCTAAAGTCTGTCGAATCAGTGAGTCCGGCATAGCTCTGGAATTTACAAATTTGACGCTAGAAGCTCGCGCGGAACTTGAAGTTTATGTCAAAAACTTCCTTCCGAAGGGCGTCGATACAAGAACGAAGGCCAAACAATCTACGGTGGATCGCTTACAACAAATTCGTGCCCGTAAGGATCTGATCAAACGGCGCTTAAAGAAAATTCTTAAGAGCAGCCTTGTTATTGGTCTATTGCTCATTATTAACGCCTACTTAGGCTTACGCTCTTATTTGGAATACAAAGGCAATACTAAGGCCACAGATAATTCTGCATGGGTCGAAATCGAAGGAGTCAAAATTCAAAGAAAGGAAATTCGCGGCCTTCAGATGCAAAAGGATGGAAGGATCGTCTTGCGAACATCGAGCGGCTCGGAAATAGATATAACTGATCCCGCTTCGTTGCCATACGATCTTCGCCAAAGCGCAAACACTCTTAAATCTTTGCCAGCACAAAAACCGAGTCGACGTAGCAAGAATTCTCGAAACCTAACTCGAATCGCTCATCACTAGAGAACTTGCAAGACGTTGTTTTTCCAGGCTCTTATTCATTTCGGAACAATTTCTTGCACATAAATGTTCAATTCACAAAAATTTCCGAGAAACTTGGATCAACTGATGTCTTTCGCACGAATTAAATCCAAAAAAAGTAAAATTCGTTCATCTATTTCAAATTCCCTATTGCAAGCAAAGGAAAAAAATTTACAATAATAAGTGGGTGTCGGGATTTTGCAGTGCAAAATCAAAATGTGGTACCACGTTTGACCG
>PCXB01000094.1 GCA_002787535.1 Deltaproteobacteria bacterium CG11_big_fil_rev_8_21_14_0_20_45_16 | reverse complement strand
GAAAAAAGCGGACGAAGCTTGCCGCTTAGTCAAGGGCCTGCCCTGTGCCACAGATACACAAGACTTGCTAGCTATAGGTCCTGGAGGTTCGTTTGCGGCAGGTTTTTTCAAAGCTGATTTTCGTGGGTTTATTTGTTTATATTATTGGAATTATTGGATTTATTACGGGTCCAAACTTGGTATTTGCCCAAACAGCAGCTGATTTAGAGTTTCGTTTGACTCAGGAACTTAGGGATGTTTTGTCGCAATGGAAAGCAGATGGTGAAGAAGCCAGTCCTGCGAGCCGCCGCGCCGCTCTAGCTCGACGTCTTATATTTCTAAGCGTAGAGAAATTTCAGTCAGGTGATCTTGAGGATAATGAAGTGGTTAAGAATCACTTCAATCTTCCAGAGGGTAGAAAATCTATCGTAGCGATTTTTAGAGAAGTTTTAAAAACTGAAATGGCTCGGGATCCATTGCTGATGGGCTTGTATGAAAGAGCCCTGGGAAAGGCTAACGAATTTAGACGCGTTCAAGGTGCCTCCGATCAAAGTATTGTTGCGCGAAAAGACATTGTTTACGATTTGCAGGTAACCGCCTTGAGCCTTGCTGCTGCTGGAATTTCCAGTAGCGCAGATATTTCTGATTGGGTGCGGGAGGAAACCACACGCACTCATGGGAATCTTGGATTGGCTTTATCTTGGCCCTTAGCTCGTTGTTAATTTTGTATTGAGCCAAGCTCCCGTTAGTTTCGCCAAAAGGATAGTTGCCACGATATGAATTCAAGTCATTTGCCGCGGGAAACAGATGATGCAGATCGCCTTTTTGGAATCGAATTATTTCCCCATCTCCTGTTTTTAAAAACTTACTTTGCGGCCAAGTGTGCTCGGTGTTGAGAATTTCATGAAACGGGATTTGATTTATGCCAGGTCCAGGCTTTGATCCGAAATCCGCCTGAGTAAAATCATGCAAGGCATAAATATCTCGAATGCTTAATTTTTTCCGATCCAAATATATCTGACCAAACAAGTGGCGACGCGCCTCAGCATAATCCAGGCTGATCTGACCTTCGCAGGTCTGAGTTTCCTTGAGCTGATCCGGGCAGTTCTTTACAATCTCATCGAAAGCATTCCTCTCTTGAATATGCTTTAACGAGATAATTTTCATTAGGAGTTCGAGGAGCTCCGTATTTTCTGGATGCTGGGTTTCGTTCCAAGATAGCAAGTCTTTGGTGTAATAGGCCTCAAGAGTATTGAGCCGAACTAACAGATTTAAAAGCAAGAAAGTTGACGCAAATAGCATAGCAACTTTATCACTAGCCTAGGTCAGATGATCGGATAAGAAAAATATCATATACTATATCATCATATTACATGTGGTTACATGCGGTTACATGCGGTTACATGCGGTTACATGCGGTTACATGCGGAGGAACTATATGGAGGATCTATGTTACTAAAGGGGCCTCAGGATATTCCCGAGTCCATTCGGAATCACCTAAGCCAAAACGAGCAAAGCGTCTTTTTGGAGGCCTACAACAATGCCTGGAGTGAAGCACAATCAGAATCTGACCCAAAAGTACGAAGGGATCGAGCGATTCAAATCGCCTTACAAGCCGCTCGCTGGCTCAAAAGCTAACTGGCAAAATCAGCTTAAATTCACTGCCCTCGCCTAATTTTGATGAGACTTCAATCTGACCATGATGACTTTCGGCAATATCTTTCGCTATTTTTAATCCCAATCCATAGCCCAGCGAATGGGACTCAAGTGCGTTATCAGCTCTGCCAAAAAGTTCAAATATTTTTCCGAGGTTTCCTTGGGGAATTCCAATGCCGTTGTCTTTAATCGTGATAATCACGCTTTCAACTGGTTCATCATTTCTGAGCGCAACACTCAATTGAACTTTTGCTGAACGTGAGGGCTTCGAATATTTGAAAGCGTTGATCACTAGATTGACAATCGCTTGCTCAATGCGAGGGGCGTCCCAATAGACATCTTGTACGACCGAAGGAAAATCTTTGAGAAACTCAACATTTGTATAGTTTTGTATTTGCGGCTGAAGATTTTCATAAACGGAACTAATAAATTCAATCAAATCTATACAATTTCTTTGAAGCTTGATCGGCTCTCCGCCGTGGACGAGACTATTAAGAAGATCTCGGCTGAGAAGGTCCATTTTTTGTATCTGGCCGTTCATGCCCTTAATATTTTTTGTCAAAATCTCATCCAATTGCATTTGTTCTTCTAAATGCATCCGGAGCATATCGAGACTCGCCTTCATGGACATCAATGGACTGCGGAGTTCGTGGGAAACAAAAGCCATAATTTCGTCCCTGTGCTTATCGTTTTCAGTCCGAAGGCGCTCAATTTCTTTTTCCCTGTTTCGTATTTCCGTAATATCTTCACCAATCGATGTCGTACCAATAATTTCATTGTTTTGATTTCGATAGGGGCCGGTAACAAAATGGAAAATTCTCATTTCTCCAAATTTCGTTCGTATTTTATACTCTTGGGTGCCGACATGAGAGCTGATGGGTGGATTGACTTGAAGAAGTCGAAACCAGCCTTTCCCGAGAAGCTCCTTTCGGGCATAGCCCGTTGCTTCGAGAAGACGAGTATTGCAATACATGATCTGCCCTGAATTATTTAAGCCGATAGCTAACATTTTAGTATTTTCAAGAAACTGGGAAACTCTCTCTTCCGCTACTCGTAGAGCAAGTTCTGTACGTCTCTGATCAGTAATATCTCGTCGAACGGCAAGGTAACCGGTTTTTTTTCCGGCAGAGTTGTGAACTGCGGTAATTAAGCTATGGACCCAATAGATTTTGCCATCTTTAGCTCGATTGCGGATATCGCCGGACCATGTTTTCCCATCGACAATCGTTCTCCAAAGTTCTTCGAAAAACTCCTTCGAATGAAATCCCGAGTTAAGAATGCGATGGTCTTGCCCAATTAGCTCTTCCCGTGAGTATTTTGAAATCTCACAAAGTCGATCGTTTACGTAGGTAATTCGGCCACTCAGGTCTGTTTCGGCAACAATATTAAAGTTGCCGATGAGCCTAGCCTGAGCCTGAATGCTCTCCAATCCTCTCTCAGCCATCGAGCTGAGGGTCGATTGATTCATGATTTCGATTAGCATGTCTTAAATTTCTTTGCACTAATGAAATCCCCTGCTAAATAACGATTCCACTATCTATCTATGCTCTATTAGGTAATGAGGTATTCAAATGCTTGAATTGAAAGGTAAATTGCAAGGAAAAGTTCTAATAGTGGAAGATGATGAAACCACGGGGCCTTGGCTTGTAAAGCGTTTGGCAAAGACGGGACTCGATGCCGTTCTTGCAAATAATAAGGAAGATGCTCTTAAGGAATTTGAGTCAAATATCTTCCATGCAGTCGTTACAGATGTTTATCTGGATCGAGACCAAAATAAGCATGCTGGCCTTGATATTATTAAGGCAATCGGACCTACCGGTACACCGCTCGTGATCATGACAAGTGCGGCTGATTTGGAGATAGCACGAGAAGGAATTAACTTTGGTGCGGCTTATCTTCTTGAGAAACCCTTTGAAGTTGAGAAGCTCATTGAAGTTTTAGAAAAACTTTGGACGGAGCCAAGGGGATTGGGAGCCATACTAGATAGATTCTTAGATTTGAACTCCTTGACGAATAAAGAAAAGGAAATCGTGAGACTTATGATGAAGGGCCTTTCGAATCGCGAAATCGCCAATGTCTCTAAAAACACTGAGAAAACAATTAAGTATCATTTTACGACAATCTTTGAAAAATGCGGAGTTGGAAGTAGAACAGAACTTTTTAATTCTGTATTTCCGACCTGACTTCTCTACTTCTCTATTCTGACTTAAGTACTGCTCTAGACTTCCGTCTGATTCACTTCATGATTAGAGAGTCTAGTTTCGTTTTAAGTTAAATCTCACAGAGTGAAATTTGAACAGAGAGTATGAGGAATTGATTATGGCACTTATTAAGTTTCCTTGGGTTGACGAATCGCAGATTACCCAAAAATTTGATCGACCGTTTCACTCGCTTCAACGCGAGATGAATAGAATGCTCGATCAGTTTTTGAGCGAAGATTATCCCGTCAATTGGACAGGAAAAAACGGTTTTTCACCAAGCGTTGATGTGTCTGAAAACAAGGATTGCTTTATGATTAGAGTAGAGCTCCCTGGTGTGAAAGATGATGATGTAAAAGTGAGTTTTCATGACAATATTCTAAGCATCCAAGGTGAAAAGCGTTTTGAAAAAGAAGAAAAGGATGAAGATATGTTACGTTATGAGCGTCAATACGGATCATTTTATCGAAGCATCCCTTTTCCGGTCCAAATTGACGATTCGAAATTGAAGGCCAAATTAAAAGATGGCGTCCTCAAAATCACTCTCCCCAAGACGCCAGCTGCGATTGCAAAATCGAAGAACATACAGATAGAGAAAGCCTAAAGAATACCCTCAACCCCAAAAAACGGCCTTCATAAAAAGGGAGCTTCCTCTGGAAGCTCCCTTTTCCTTTTTTGAGTGAAATGTTCTAGGCTGAAAAAAGGCATAAGATTTTTTGAATTTAATATGTTTACATAAGGCTTTATGGGGCGATATCGCGAAGAAAACTCAGTAAAATGCATCGATTTACGATTGTCGAATCTTCGTCAGATCTATGATTCAAGAGATCCCAGTTCTTTTCCGGATAGGGATTTAGATTCGGATGCGGTGGATTATATTGTGGCGGCAGCAGAGGATCTGGGTGAGGGTTCAGACTGTAAGCTTGTTATCTTTGTGAAGGACTTGGATTCAACCTTTGATCGAGTTGAGGTTGTAGCAGATTCCATACATCGATATTTTCAGTATGAAGTTGAAATCGTGGAGCGTAAAAGGCGGCTTAATTTCAGAGAGGCTGGATTCGCACTTGTTATCGGAAGTTTTATTTTATTATCAGCTCTGGGCCTGGGAAATATTTTGCGATCTGAATTTTCTGGCCTGGTTAGCAATTTGCTAGCGGAAGGTCTAATGATCGTGGGCTGGGTGGCTTTGTGGCGTCCATTTGATTTAGTAATTTACTCGTGGTGGCCACAAATTAAGCGACGGAGGTTGATGAGAAAATTGGCCGTTATTCCGCTGGAGTTGAGGCAAGGATGAAGGTCGGCTCGTCCCTGGTGGAGGTAAAAAAAGCAACAGGTGTGTTAGAGGCTTATACTGAAGAGAAATTAAGGGAGTCTCTAAGGCGTTCGGGAGCGTCTTTAAAATTAATTGACGAGGTTATTTCGACCGTCAGGCGACGGATTTATCCCGAGATGCCGACGGCGGAAATTTTTAAGCTTTCATTTAAAATTCTGAAGAAGCGCGCGAGGCATTTGGCCGCTCGGTACAATCTCAAGAGAGCTCTCCTGAGTTTGGGGCCCGCAGGATTTCCGTTTGAACAGTTTATCGCAAGAATGTTTGAAAAATCCGGTTACCAGACAAGCACAAATTTATTTCTTGCCGGTAAATGTGTTGAGCATGAGGTGGATATTTCTGCAATTAACGACACCACCACTCTCCTTTGTGAGTGCAAGTTTAAAAATAGTCAGGGTATGAAGGTTGACCTCAAGACGTCTTTATATGTGTATGCTCGAGCTCTCGACCTAAACTGTGTCGGTCGGCCGGATCGTGATTTTATTCTAATTACAAATACGGGATTCACGACTGAGGCTATTAAATATTCAAAATGCATGAACCTTAAGATTATGGGTTGGTCTTTTCCGGATGGCCAATCCCTCCGTTCTCAAATTGAAAAGCATGGTATGATTCCTGTCACCTGCCTCACAGGCTTAAAGAAATCGGATTTTGAGTCGTTGATACGTGAGGGATACGTGGACATTGAAGACTTTGTAAAAAATCGTGTTCCCATTTTAAAATCTAGGCTTGGAAACCGAAGAATTATAACTGCCCTAAGCGAAGCTGAAAGGCTTCTTGAGAGCCTCAAGGTGTAATTCGCTTACTCGGGTCTCAACCAATGACAGTTGTAACCCAATGGGTTTTTTTGAAGGTAGTCTTGATGGTAGTCCTCCGCTGGAAAAAAACCTTTCGCGGGAGAGATTTCCGTGACTACTGGGTCTTTCCATCGGCCGGATTGCTCTACTTCGGCCCGTATTTGTTCTGCGAGTGATCTTTGTTCTAAATTTTCAAAAAAAATGGCTGATCGGTATTGGGTTCCTACATCACTGTCCTGCCTATTGATCGTTGTTGGATCGTGAAGTCTAAAGAAAAGTCGTAGCAAATCGCTGTAACTTAAAGTTGATGGGTCAAAGATAATTTCGACGGCTTCAGCATGACCTGTCTGCCCTGCCTTGACATCTTCATAGGTTGGGTCTGCCGTGTTTCCCCCAGTGTAGCCTACCCTAGTCTCAATCACCCCGTTTTGCTGTCTGAGGATTTCTTGTGCACCCCAGAAGCAACCCCCAGCTAAGATGGCTTTTTCTGTTTCTGAATTCATTTTCTAAGCGCGGCTAACGTACTCACCCGACTCCGTATTTACTATGATGGAGTCCCCAGAATTCACAAATGGAGGCACTCCTACGATAATCCCCGTTTCCAGCTTAGCCGGCTTCATCACATTCGTTGCTGTAGCATTCTTTATGCCGGGTTCAGTTTCAATAACTTTTAAAACAACTTTCTGAGGAATCTCGACGGTGATGGGACGTCCGTCAACAAAAGCCACTTCAATCTGGGTGTTTGGCAATACATAGCCCATGGAGTCTTTGATTAGCTCGGCATTTAAATGTGTTTGTTCATAAGTTTCGGAATTCATAAAAACGTAAAAATCGTTTTCTTGATAAAGATACTCCATCTTCGCGTAATCTACATCTAGCTTTTCTACGTCATCATCTGCACGAAACCTGTTATTATAGTTGGTGCCTTTTTCAATATCTTTCATTTCGACCTGCATCATCGCGCGCAGATTTCCCGGAGTATGATGGACCGACGACATGACTCGACAAATTTTGCCCTGATAGCGGATCACATGTCCCTTCCGAACGTCTGTAGCTTTCATAGGCTATGAAGCTGCAGAAGGCTTGAGTACATGTCAAGGTTTAGAGACGTTAAGTTGGCTAAAAATCAAAAATTGTCTCATTTGCAAATCTTACTCACAATAAGGATGTGGCAAAGCATATGTTAAAAAAAATCCATGATCTGGTCGCTAAATGGGTATTTCCTTGGGAACGAAAACCCCCTGAGATTGAAGCTCTCAAAAGCCTAAAGGCTGCGCGTGACTTGCGCTTCCTTGCTGGTCGAGACTCGAAATTTAAAGAGTTTCGTCGAGTCCTGAGAATTTGTATGGAATATATACGGGGTTTCCAAACCTTGCACTATGTCGGACCCTGCGTGACGGTCTTTGGATCAGCTCGAATCAAGGAGGGATTGCCTTATTACGAACTAACTCGACGTATCGGCGCAAGCCTGGCGCGTTCGGGTTTTGCAGTTATGACGGGCGGAGGTCCAGGATTGATGGAAGCAGCTAATCGAGGCGCTTTCGAAGCTGGCGGCGTATCGGTTGGCTGCAATATTATTTTGCCGGAAGAGCAAAAACCGAACCCCTACATTAATCGGATGGTTTCCTTTTATTACTTCTTTGTTCGTAAAGTAATGCTCGTAAAATACTCACTTGCTTATATCATCATGCCGGGTGGTTTCGGGACTTTAGATGAATTGGCGGAAGCCATCACGCTCATTCAAACGGGGCGGCTCATGCACTTTCCCGTGATATTAGTAGGACGCGAATACTGGGAGCCGTTTTTGCGTTGGATTCAAAATCAAATGTATAAGGAAGGAACCGTACGTCCCGATGAGTTTAATATTTTATCAATTGTAGATACTGAAGACGAAATCATGGATGTGATTGAGGCTAGAGTCTGGAAACTCCGCTTAGAATATCAAGAAAATCCTAGAGCAAGTGCCTAGTCCTTAAAGGTATCTTCCCCGAAATGTACCAGTTCAACAAAATCCGCCTCTGTTAAAATTCCAAGTAGAGTTCCTTCATCATCGATAACGGGAAGAGCTCCCATTTGATTTTCAAACATTTTGTGAGCGGCTTCGATGAGACCGGTATGCGGGTTAATTGTCTCAACATTTTTTAACATGACTTCATGAACAGGGATTGCTTGAAACTTTTCTAATGACTCTCGCTTTTGAGGATTCAAAACGGCTGAAGCGACACGATTCATAACATCACGATGAGAAACCAATCCTAGCAGTTTCCCTGCTTCATCGGTGACAGGGAGATGTCGGAATCTCCTCCAACTGGCCGACTGGTCCCATAATCGCAATTGATCCGAAAGACTAAGACACTGAAGGTCTCGGCTCATTAGATCTTCTACTTTGAATTTCGCTAACCACGGTTGACTCGCATTCATACACTCACCTTTAAGAATTCTTTAAACTTGTTGAGAAATTTCATTCTGAACCTTCCTTTCATCAGTTTGTGCCAGCGACGGGTTTGTCACGACAAGTTTGCGTCGCGCTCTATAAAACAGTACAGCAAATATCACACAGGAAAAACTAACAACGGTGAAGACAATGGCCGAAAGTCTTTCCATACCCTTTATTCCCATTTGCAGTGGCATTGTCGCTAAAACGCCTGCTGCCAAACCACGAGGAAGACAAATTTTAGCAAGGTTCTTAGTTTGCTGATCAAACTCAGAACCTTTCAATCCCAAGGCAACAGCCGGAAATCGAACGAGCGCAATAAGAGCCGTGAGAAGGAGCGCAATGACAAGACTTGATAAGGAAAAATTGAACATGACACCAATTAGAATAAAGAAAAACGTTTTTACGAGAAACGAAATCTGTGAGTGCATTGTTTTTAAATCATGATCAAGTTCACGCTGGCCTTTAAAACGAAGGAGTTTTCCAAGAAATCGTGAATTTCCAAGAATGATACTAAAAAGCAAAACCGCAAAGGCCGGACTCCCTCCAAGATTCTTTGTTAGAAGATACAGTAAAAACAGAAACATGATTGTTGTGGGATAATTGTATGGTCCCTTTAGAAATGGAAGGATGATGAGCCATAAAGCGCCCGACAAAACTCCTGCAACGAATCCAACGCCAATTGTTTTGCTAAATAGTGTTGCAACCTCTCCGCCGCTCAACGCACCCAAATGCATATTTAGTGCCAGAGTAATGATCAGACTCGTACCCACAATACATAAGGCATCTGTTATCGCGGATTCCATAGAAACCAAATTCGATGCCGTCGCATCAACCTTGGCCAACTGCATCGTGGGCATAATGACAATCGAGCTTGAGCCACCCAAAATGCATCCTAAGATGAGTGCCTTGGTCCAAGTCCAGTCCGGCAAGAGCCCGCTAAATACGACAACACTCCAACTTGCCAATGCAACTACGATACTTGAAGCGGCAAAGGTCGAAAGAGCCAGTAGTGTCGAACGACCTACCGTCGATCGGAGGCTGCCAAGTCTAAGTTTCGATCCACCATCAAATAAAATCACAATTAGGGCTACGGGGGCGAAATATGGCAATAGGATACTTAGGCGTTCGGCGTCTACCCAGCCTAAAATTGGTCCAGCTATAATGCCAATAAGAATTAGCCACAACCCATCGGGGATCTGAGTTCTTCTGAATAGAATTTCGGATGCCATGCCCAAAGCAAAAAAGGCAATTACGGCAACAATAAACTGATCCTCACGATCCATAACAAAAAAACTCTAGCCGGTTTGATCGAAAGTCAGAACGAAGAAAATGAGCAAAATTCACTTTCCTTTCCGAGACGAACGCATTAGCAGGTGGCCTGCCATGAAATTTGCTCGAATAAATCTGCGAAAAAAGTCACTTTCTGGGATTCTGGGTCGCCATCCGTGGATTCGTCATGATCATATTCTATCGGATCAGGAGCTTCCAAGGCGAGCGGCCGTTGTGGACCTGTTTGTTGAAGATAAGGCGATGGCACGCGCTTTTTTTAATCCCGCAAGTCGCCTAAGCCTACGGATCCTAAGTTTGGATCCGGAGCAAAAGATAGATAAGACTTTTATTCGGTCACGCTTAGATGAGGCGGCTCGGTGGCGGGCGGCTCTAAAATTGAATTCCAACGCCTATCGTCTTTTTCACTCTGAATCAGATGGATTGCCAGGCTTAATTGTTGATTTATTCAATGATGTGGTTGTTGTCCAAGTATCGAGTCTTTTTATTCATGAGCAAATTGAGGTTGTTTGTGAGGCCTTGAGATCCATCCTTCCTGGAAGGCATGTTCGAGTTAGCTATGATCTTAATTTTGCAGAAAGAGAAGGAATCGATCCCGTCAGTCTCACTCGTACGACTTCGCAACCGGAGTCGACGATAATTACTGAAAATGGTCTCGAGTATCATATAGACTTTAACGATGCTCAAAAGACAGGCTTCTTTTTGGATCAGCGTGATAACAGGAACCTCATCAGAGATTTTGTCGCCTCAAAAAGTGTTTTGGATCTTTGTTCCTATTCCGGTGGCTTTGCCATTAACGCTTCGAAGTTTGGGGCAAGCCGAATTGTCGCTGTAGATTCGTCAGAGTCTGCTATTGAGGCGGGGAAAAGAAATGGACAATTGAATGGTTGTAATCAAATTGAATGGATTAACGCGGATGCTTTAGAATTTCTACAGGACACTCGGGATCAATATGATGTTATCATTTTGGATCCTCCGAAGCTAATTCCCTCTCTGAAGCATAAAATGAAGGGCACGCGAAAGTATTTTCAGTTCAATCAACAAGCTATTCGTCATATTGCACCAAGTGGAATCTTGCTTTCCTGCAGCTGCTCAGGAGCTTTGAGTTTGCATGAATTCAGAGGTATTATTCAGGCGGCTGCCCGCAAGGAGCGCCGGGATTTTCAGATTTTTAGATCAAATGCACAGGCTTCTGATCACCCTGTGCGCTTGGGTTTTCCGGAGTCGGAGTATTTCAAATCGATTTGGCTTCGTTCGATCAACTTTTAAAGGCTTTATAAGATCGTTATGAGAACTCCGGCAAGGGCAACAAGAACACCCACCAAGCGTTTGCCGGAAAGCGTAACTTCTAAAACAAAATAGTCCCACAAAAAGCTAAAAAAAATCTGCGATACAACTATAAGAAAAAAAACTTTGAGTGCGGTCAATCGGCTCAAAGCCCACGGAATGCCCGCGACAATCGTGAATCCGCATAAGCCTGGCAAGATGACCCTCCACCCAAGTTGAGTAAGCTGATTCCATTCAAATGAGCGCGTCGCAAATGCGTTCGGTAAGATCTGAGGAAAGGATCGAGCCAACACATAAACTAAAGCGGAAATAACTAGTACAACGAGCGAATTGATAAGGATTGCAAGATTAAGATCCAAGACTTGACCGACTCTTTGGTTAAATGCCCCTTGAATAACCGTGGCCAATCCGATCGTCGCTGCAAGAAGGATAAAGAATATTGATTCCATTTATGACATTAGAATATTCGAAGTGATTTTGAAAGTGCGAGAGGTTTCTTAGCTAAATCATAAGTTGAGCCAATGGATAGCTCCTGGGACTATTGATAGGCTTTATCGCCAATTCGAGCTTGATTTTCATTGTTGAAATAATAGTCCCTGGCCCTGAGAGTCCTGGTGCATTTCGCGATTATGGCAGCTGTTCGCAAAGGCCCTTAAAGCCAAATCACTACTAGGCCGTTTTTCAAGAATTTTTCTTCGAGCTTCGTAGCGTCCGATAAGGCTATCATCACGGAAATGTTGATCGAGGCTCTTGCCGTCGGGCATTTGGCCCAGCAGAACAAACTGCTTCTTTTGCTCAGGGGTCCAGTTTGTAGCTTCATGCAAAAAGCCAAAATAAGAGCGATCCCGAGAGCTCGTAAAGTAGCGTTTCGTCCTACTTACCGAGTTATCTCGAGGCGATGCGGCATGACTCATAAGTAGACTAAGATGGTAAAAGGCTTCCTCGGGATCCAAAAAAGCCAGTTCAAATATTCTATCGAAACTCAAATTCCGTAAATCTTCTTGTAAGGAATAAGGAGCATTTCCATTAGAATATCGAAGCCTCAAGGCAAGAAGTCTCGAACCAAAAGGCTGATCCAACTGAGAAACCGCTGTTTGCCATTCCGTCATGCGAGTCCGCGCTTCCCCTTCTCTAAAATTAACATAGGGCCAGCGTGTGATGGAGATCAGGCTTCTTGCCAACTCCAGATTTTCATTGGCGACATTCTCAGGAAAAAATTTATCTTCATTTTGAGCATCAAGGCTAAAATAAAATCGCTGAAGAGCATTTATTTCTGCCAAAGAGAACTTGAGATCTCTAACACTCCTAAAGTTCGAGTCCGCGCCGCTTCGTCGTACGAGATTGCGATTAGCTTGTTTCAAAGCTTCGGATTGTCTTCCAACAAACTCGTGGAGATGCTCAATGCGATACTGTCTAAGCCAATTTTTCGCAGCCTCTCGGTGCTCGTTTCGAATGCGTCCGTCCGGTCCAACAGCGTTCGAAATAAAGGCCCGAAGATATTGACTTGGTATAAAGGCATTTAGTGCTACAAAGAGAATATCTGTTTGCCTGGCGGGACTAGAACGAGATTGTAAAATTGCCTGGGCCGACAATGGACACAATGTGTCTACAAGCATGAGCTTGATACAAAAAATGGACGCCAATACTGCTATTTTTTTTATTCTCACCTCGAAACCTAAACTAAAAACCTTGCAAGCCTTGTACCTAGAAGGGGTAAGAAATTCAACGTCATTCCAAGGGTTTAGAGTTTAAAAATCTAATAATTTAGAGATTTGAGGCGGAGAAGGCCTATTTTGCTGGGATATTACGATTATTCGGAAGCTATGCTAAAGCCTTCGTCATATGAAGAGCGTTGTCGCCCTAATTCTCATAGGCCTAAGCCTTATTTCATGTGGAAATGGAAAGAAAACCGCGCGCGATAGAATCAACCCCCTTGTTGAAAAGATGAAGATCGAAGGCGCCTCATCTTGTGAAGAATTAAACCAAATCGTTGTTAAGTCATTACTTCTTCATATTACAAAAACGCTAACTGATTTTCCTTCGATCTACGAATCGATTTTGAACGATATGAATGAGAAATCCGTTGAGGCGGCAACGGGAAATTTGAGCGAAACAGAGATTCGAGACTATCAAGATGGTCAGCAAAGGCTGTTTAATGAGTTGGGCGCTGAGTCGATCACCAACTGCGAATCCATTATTAGAGTTGAAGCCTTTCGACAACGAATTCTGGAAACAAGAGTATATTCAAATAACGTAGAGGAAGACTGGCTTGATGAATATGCCACTCGCCCAGATGACAAACGAATTTACTGGGAATTCTTACAAGAGTTCGCCGATCATTTAGACTACTTTAGCGCCTATTCTATTCCCGTGAGCCCTATCGGTGGCGATTTTTACTCCTATGGACTCCGCACGGATGTTGATCAATTATTGCGATTTAGATTGGACGCCAGTGATTATCCAAGCGTTAACGTTTTGGCGACGAGGGATTTGATTGGGACCAAAGCAGATTTTCAGGAAGAGATTCCTCTTCATCCTGGCGATCGAATTTCAGCGGTCTGCTTAAGCTCGAAGGACTTTTCCAGACTCAAAGTGGAGATTGCAAAAGATGCTGATAATTGCATTTCAGTAAAGTCGGCAATTGAATCAGGACATTCCGAGTTTCTGTATATCACATTCGAAATAGGAGTTTTCGAATCATTTCGAGTTAAATATTTTCGCGGCGAAGAGATCGGCGAGCGAGAGGCTTCGATTTCCGGCAAAGAGAGATATGTGAATGAACCTATCGGTCCTTTAGTTGCAGCCGAGCTTCGAGACGATGTGATCTATATTAGATTATTCGAATTCGAAGAAGGCGCCGCTTTTGAAATTGCCAGAAAAATTTCGGCTCTTAAAGATGCTTGGAGGCGAAAACATTCGAACCATCAATTAAGTATTGTTTTGGATCTTCGATTTAATGGCGGGGGCTCACAAAACGAGATGCAAGCTATTGCCGGCTTGTTTTTGCCAGAATCCAAAGTGGGCCAGATTAGGATTCGAGATCTTCCACCCAATGTAAAATTTAAGCTGGAAGATTTTTGGGTTAGCAATCCGGGGACGATCTTCGAAGAGCCTTTGACTGTCCTGGCGAACAATTACTCCGCTTCAGCCTCTGACATATTAACTCAAATTCTAAAGGAAACAGGTCGGGCCACATTTGTTGGCGAGCAGACTTTTGGAAAGGGGATTGGCCAAGTCATGTTTTCCATCGGAGAACATTTGGGAGGCGTCTTTAAGTTTACAGCGCTTCAGTTCTACGGACCAAGAGGAGAAAGCGCTCAATTGGTAGGAGTAGTGCCGCATATTGAAGTTAAAGATTCCATTTTAATGAAGTGGCGCGAAGCCTGCCAAAAAATTGGAAGAAATGCGAAGCTTGATCCTGATACAGGCCTACAGGATCAAGCCGAACTTTGTATGGCGAGCTCTATGAAAAAGCATTATGAAGCTCAAGGTGGCGATCCTGATATGGAAATTTCGGAAGACTCCCTTCGCTCGGGAATATTCTACCCTACTTCACTCCCAGAATCGTTGTGGGCAAAAATTGGAGATGCTAGCTCCTCTGAACCGGATCTTATTGATGATATTGTTGAGAAAGCGAAAATCCATGAAGCCGAAAGAACAAAGTCGTCAAACATTGAAGTCGATATGGCCTTTGCTGTGGCACGGGAAATTGGTTTTAAGGAATTGCTTGTGGAGGCGGTGGAAACAAAGGAAGAGCCTAAAGCTGCGCACGATGATTCCCAAGTCAAAACGACTAGTGATGAGAATCCGGAACCATTGCAGGACTCTCGGCCTCAAAGAATTCTTCCCTCAGGTGGAAGTTCAGATTCAATTTCGACTGGCTTTTAGCCTGAGGTCTTCATATAGGTCTGCGAAGAACTCTTCAGTGATGGGAGCACCTAGTGCAAGTCGACAATTATCAATTTCTTCTAGAGCCAGGCGATATTTCCTCTCATCGATATAGTCATCAACACGGTTCTGAACTTTTTTAATCAGCAAGAGCATGTTAATTCGCTGAAGCTCTTGCCGTAGTTTTGGAACCGAAACGCCAATTCTTCCTAAGGCATCGTCAATTTCGACGCCAACGCCAATTCGTCGGTCAATATCCTGTTCCCGTAACTCTCGATCCATCAGCAGATCACTAGCCTTGACAAAGGCGACGGCTTCGGCCTGCAATTCTTGGACAGCAATCTCAGACTCAATTTTTCCGAGATCTTTTTTCGACAAGAGCTCATTCATACTTCGTTTAAGTTGATCTCGAGCTGATCGAATTTCGTGATGTGCGGCTTCGGAGTTGTAGTCTTTATGGAGTTCACATAACTTAGAGAAGTGCTTTTCGAGCGCATGAAGGCGCTTCTTCTTGTCGCTTTGAAGTTTACTAAAAACATCGGAGCCAAGTGTATCTAAGCGGGATCTTAGCTCTGAGATCTCTTCGTTCATTCTTTTTTGTAGATCTTTTGGCATTTACTTGCCTCCTGCAATAATTTTACTGGAGCTTGTGATTTTTTCATAGTACGCGACTGACTCATGGCATCAGATGATGGGAACAAGAAAGACTGGCGTGAAATCGATCAGATGCGAGTGCGCGGCAATCGCCCAGCTTCCAATAAGTCCAAATCGGGGCTAGAAAAGCGAGCCGATGCTCTTGCATCGAAAGAAGCTCGAAATGATCTCGAAAAATTATTTGCGGGAGGCAAACTGACGATGGCTAAGGCTGATAGACTAAAGGCCATTCGTGAAGCAAGGTCTACTCCCGCTTATTATGAAAAAATGAGTGAATATATAAGGGAATTCGGCATTCCCTTGGATTGGGAAACTCAGCGATTATTTTTGGATCATCGAGATAACAAAGTGGTAGTTCAACTTTTAGAGCAATTACAAAAGACGGCAGGCACGATGCCATTAGATCAACAATCTCTTTTGGTTCAAAAATTAAAAGTCATGGAAGTGGCAAGCTTTGATCCTGATCTTGTAAAGCGCATTCGCGAATTGAAAAGTTTTTTGCATTCCTAAGTTGGCCAAGGATTCTTCAATTGCGCTAAAGTCGCTAAGAGTTGTGATTCACTCGAAGATTTCTTCCAATAAGAATTGTGTTTTTGGTGGTATCTCGTGCTTCGGATAATAATTCTCTATAATTTTGAAAACCTCTTTGGCTGATTTGAGTTCAAGATGACGAATTAAAAAAACAACATCGTCTTTGTCAGAACTATCCCAGCGTGCACTGATTGATTTCATGGCAAGCAGATAGTCAGCTTCGGGAGTCCAAATGCTCAAATTCGAAAGCTCGAACAAGAGTCGCCGTTTATCCAGAGGTTTCATAAAAGCATTGGCCGCATCATTAAGCCAATCTGAAGAGAGAGAGAAGTCTTCGGCCACCTTTCGAGCCGCGCTCCGAATTTCCGAGCTTGGTTCGAAGATGGCATCAATATCTTTTGTTGCGGCACGAGCTTTAAATGCCAGGCACATGGCGGCGCCTCCGACTCTACGAAAGACCGGGAAATGATGTGGTCTCAATGCCATCAATTACCATTGTTAATCGCACTCGACCTGAATTATTTTCTTTCGAGAAGTGTGACCTTTCAAAATACTGATCGACGATGGCCTCCAACCAAAAGACTCTGAGAGAAGTTTAATAAGTTTAGAGTTGGCCTTTCCATCGACAGCTGGCGCTGAAACTTTTATTTTATATTCGTTTTCACCAATCTTTTCGATCGCTTCCTTCTTAGAATTGGGTCGTAGATGAATCGTCAGCTTTAGAATGTTTGTTGTAGGTGCTTTCAAAAGTTTTCCCAGTAGCGATGGAGTCCAATAACTTTACCAAGTACCCGGAAGCTAGGATCATCAATTCGCCTCGGTTTGTAAGCATCGTTTTCTGGATAGAGCCAATTTTCGCGCCCCTTTTTGACCAAACGTTTAATAGTCGTTTCGCCATAAGATAAAGCAACGATAATATCTTTATTTTCGGCACTATCTGTTTGGCTGACGATGGCCAAGTCGCCGTCTTCAATGCCAGCGTTTTTCATACTATCCCCTATCACACGAACAGCAAAAACAGGCCCTCTTATAAAGTCAGGAACAATGGCATCTCCTTCGTGGTGCTCAATGGCCTCCAGGGCTCGACCTGCGGGTGCAGAGCCTAGGATGGGTATGTTTCGGAAAGAAGGGCCATCGACCAGCTGGAGGCCACGAGCTTTCAGTGGGCTGCGAGAAAGCCTGTGCTTTTCAATTAGGGCTTGGATAACATCTTGCGCGCTGCCAACGGCCTTCCAGCCCATATGGTGGCATATTTCACGCAAGGTGGGCATGGATCCGTTCCGGTAGAAGCTATCCTTAACAAACTCATACACTCGACGTTGTTGGGATGACAAAGTGCCAGGATCTGATACCATACAAATGTATGGTAATCGAAGAAGAAGCCTTTGTGCAACTACAAAAGTTTCAGATTAAAAATATTCGCAAAAACCCCTCCCGCTTTATCCAACTTATCGGAAAAGACGGGAGTGGTTGCCGACGAGTTCTCTTCTCTTTATTACCAAGCGCCTCCAAGAACTTGGTATGGCTCAGCCCTCAGTGGAATATTGATGCCCCCCTTCTTTGGCAATTGGCTCACGATCGTGGACTTCAGCTTTTGGGGGTTGAATGCCCTGAGCGCCAACGCTATCGCATTCTATGGCGAGAACTTTATGCTTCTCAATCCTTTGATGTTTGGATTCTTGATAACCTTAAACTCAAAGAGGCTGAAGTTTGCTTTTTGCAACAGCTTCTTCGACATTCAAAAATTTGTCTTATTTTTATAGAGGCCTATCCACTTTCATCCTGCCAAGAGCGTATTCATGTTCAGCTCTCTCATCATCGCTATAAAGTTTGGTGGTCCAAGGGTGGGCTGCTAAAACCCCAATATTTTTCGGCAGACTATTTAGAACTTGTGCGGACAAATAAATGTTTGCCTTAAGTCTAAATTTTCAAAATCTCTCTCCCACTTGCATGAAGTTTTGTGACTATTGGCTTTATGATTTGGAATGCTTCCATCATTTCTGGAAAGATAAACTTCAAAAAAATAAAAATATTCATATCGCTCCAACGGCATGGGATCTGGTCCTTCGGGTGGAGAAAATTAATTTATTTTCTGGAATGAAAGAGCTTCAAAGCTTCGCAAAGAAATATCATGCTTTTTATCATGACAAAGTGGGCGCCAAAGCTTCTGAAAAGCTGTTTTCACATCTCTCCCGTTTGGGCATCCAAAAAGTGGGGCAGCTTCGTAGACTCCCCCACTCACAAATTCAATCTCGATTTGGAAAAGTTTGGGCGGATTTTTTTAAATGCGTTTTAAATCCTGGGATATCCGAATGGCGATGGATACCTTATGGGGAGAGCGTTGTCTTGGAAGAAACTTTTGACCCAGACTTTGAGCTGACGAATTTTCAGCCCCTCGTATTTAAGTGTTC
The DNA here is from genome assembly GCA_002787535.1 of Deltaproteobacteria bacterium CG11_big_fil_rev_8_21_14_0_20_45_16. GTDB lineage: Bacteria > Bdellovibrionota > UBA2394 > UBA2394 > UBA2394 > 1-14-0-20-45-16. The sequence goes on along the minus strand of PCXB01000094.1, from coordinate 13,869 downwards.
CGAAATCCTTGGCCACTGGGCGGAACAAAAGCCTGATCTCTGCATCGAGGAGATGTCCCTAAACTTAAGCAGTTGGGATTCTCAGGAAGATCAAAGCTTGAGTTTGGAATTTCGACACCAACCCCTTTTGTCAAAAAACATCGCTTGGATTTCTAGGCTTCTGGAGGATCGCCTTCAGAGGTTTCAATTTTTTTCTCCTCTTTCGAGAATTCGACTAAGTCTTAAACCTGTCTATCACAAACGATCCATTCAACTTTCTCTTTTTAATAAAGAGCAAGCCTCCTCTCTTTCTTGGATGGAATTAGCAGAACGACTCAAATCTTTGGGATTTGAGTCGTTTCAACCAGAACTTTTACCCTCATTTGTTCCGGAAACATCTTGGGCCCGGAAGGCGCCGAGCCAAGTTTTGCACTTAGAAAGGCGGTTTTCCTTTCGCCCCTTGATTCAAATGAAGCCACAAAAAATAACTCCGCCTAATTCTAAAATTTATTTTACTGAGCGCTTGGCCTGGATTGACGTGCAGGGCGATCACTGCGAGCGAGATTATTTCATTACACATGCTCAAGGCCGTTGGCTGTGGATTTTTAAAAACGAAAAGTCAGAGTGGTTCAAGCAAGGTGTTGTGGAATGAGGAGCTTTAATAACACCATTCCCTACGCTGAACTTTGTTCCAAATCTTGTTTTTCTTTTTTGGTAGGCGCTTCCCAACCAGCGGAGATGATTCAAAGAGCTAAGGAGCTTAACTATCGATCTTTAGCTCTTTGCGACCGAGGGGGTTTTTATGGAATGGTTCGAGCTTATGATAAGGCCAAAGAACTAGGACTTCATTTTATTGTTGGGAGCGAAATTCAAGTCGCTAACTTCTCTTTGATACTTTTGGCCAAAGACTTTCGTGGTTACAAGAATATTTGCCGATTGATCTCTTTAAGCTCTACACCAAGTCTTTCGCAGGTTATGGAATGGGTTCATCCGCAACATACACAATGCCTTTTAGCTCCTCGAGATTTTCCAAGCCAAAGTGAGCTTCAAATATTAAGAGATCTTCAGCCCACTCAACTTGTAACAAAGCGCTTCCAGGTCGACGCCGATTATAAAATGAAAAAATGGCTGGAGAATCTACCAAAAGAAATTCCGCTAGCCTGGACCTGGGATGCTTTTTTTCATGAAAAGAATCGCTTTGAAGTTTTTCAAGTTTTACAGGCCATTCGTGAAAATAAAAAATTATCCGAAATCTTGCCAAGCTTTAATGCGGAGGCTTACTTAAAAAATCTTCAAGATCTCAAGCGCTATCAAGTTCCAAGAGAATATCTTCTCCATAATTTAAAAATTGCTGAAAGCTGCCAATTTAGCCCATCTGAAATTCGCTATCACTACCCCCAGGAATGGTTGCCAGCAGGAAAAAAAGCGCCAGAGTTTTTGAGAGAACTTTGCCAACTGGGCCTTCAACAACGTTATTCAAATGGCGCGTCGTCGAAAGTTTTGGCTCAATTGGAATATGAACTTAAGTTGATTCGAGAGCTTCAGTATGAAGATTATTTTTTAACTGTTTGGGATATTGTAGCCTTTGCCCGCTCCAAAAAAATTCTTTGTCAGGGGCGAGGTTCAGCCGCCAATTCGATTGTTTGTTATCTATTGGAAGTTACGAGTATTGACCCTGTTCAAATGAATCTTTTATTCGAAAGATTCATTTCCAAAGAACGCGACGAGGCTCCTGATATCGATGTTGATTTTGAGCATGAGCGCCGAGAGGAGGTTATTCAATATGTTTATCAAAAGTATGGTCGACATCGGGCCGGAATGGTGGCCACTTTAATCACTTATCGCACACGTTCTGCCCTTCGAGATGTGGGCAAAGCTCTGGGTGTTGGGGATGATGTTTTGGAGCTTTTATCGAAACGTTCGCGCTGGCGAGAGGCTGTTCTTGATCAATCTACAGAAGACAGAAGCCTTGCCAGACTTTTTCGCCTCGCCAAGGCTATTAAAGGCTTTCCTCGGCATCTTGGTCAGCATACCGGCGGCATGATCATCTGTCAGGATCGGTTGGATGAAATCAGTCCGATTCAGCCGGCTCGAATGGAGAATCGAAGTGTTGTTCAGTGGGATAAGTACGATATCGAAAAGCTTGGTCTTCTGAAGATTGATCTTTTGGCTCTTGGAATGCTCAGCTGTCTTCGAAAGTCTTTTGATTTACTTCGAGAGCATGGCTTTGCGGATTTAGAGTTGCATCAAATTCCTCATGATGATTCGAAGACTTACGATATGATTCAAACTTCTCGAACAATGGGAGTTTTTCAAATTGAATCAAGAGCTCAAATGAGCATGCTCCCTCGCTTACGCCCGCGAAACTTTTATGACCTTGTGGTTGAAGTGGCGATTGTAAGGCCAGGGCCGATTCAGGGTGGCATGGTTCATCCTTATCTTCGGCGTCGAATGGGTTTAGAAAAAGTAGAATATGCCCACCCTCTTTTGAAGCCAATTTTGGAAAAAACTTTGGGTATTCCCATTTTTCAAGAACAAGTTATGAAAATGGCCATCGAAGTCGCCGGCTATAGCCCCGGGGAAGCAGATGAGCTTCGGCGCGCTATGGGGGCGTGGAAGAAATCTGGGAATCTAGAAAGTTTTGCTGAAGATATTTGTCAGCGCCTTGTGACAAAAGGCATTGCTGAGGATTTTTCTAAAAGAATTTGTCAGCAGATTTTAGGTTTTGGGGAATATGGGTTTCCGGAATCTCATGCGGCGAGCTTTGCTCTTCTTACCTATGCTTCCGCGTATTTGAAGGCTCACTACCCGGCTGTTTTTTTATGTGCACTTTTAAACTCCATGCCTTTAGGCTTTTATTCTCGGCATGTCTTGCTTTCGAGTTTTAGACAAGAAAATATCGCCATTCTTCCGGTGAACCTAGAGTTATCCTTGTGGGAGCATCGTCTTGAACAGCTGAAGTCCCAACAATGGGCTGTTCGGTTAGGCTTCCGATCAGTAAGAGGCTTGAAAAAAGAAAATGTTGAAGCCTTTATTGAATCGCGAAAGAAAAAAGATCCTAATCTGCTAATCTTTAATGTGGATGAGCGAGCAGCTTTAGCTATAGCCTGCTACGACGATGAAGAACGCCGTCCCGTTTATTGGCAAGCTTTGGAATCTCAAAAAGATTCATTAAAATATTCCCGGGCTAAAGCTCCAAGGTTTTCGGTCGCCAATCCACTTGAGCAAATGATGCTCGACTTTGAATTCATAGAGAGCACTCTTCGAGAGCATCCAGTAAGTCTGATAAAAAAATCTTATTGGAGTTACGCTATTCCTTCTTCTAAGCTTTGCGCGGCGAAAGATCTTTCCCTGAGACGAAACAACGAAAATGTTTATGTATTTGGCAGCCTCGAAGTAGTGCAGAGCCCACCTACCGCTAAAGGAATGTTTTTTATTACACTTCAAGATGAGACTGGATTTTTGAATTTGGTTTTAAAGCCGGCTGTTTATCAGAAATTTAAGGAACTAATACAATCTCAAGCCTATCTTTTGGTCGGTGGAAAACGTCAGGCGGTGCAAGATTATTCTTCCATTTTGGTGCATCAAGTAATGGCGCCCCTAGCCAATCGAGCTAAATTATACCAACTTAAAGATTCGGCGAAAAAGCCTTCCATGCCGGACCGCTTTTCCCTTAAATGGATGGATGCTTAATTTCATTCTATCCAGCCTGCTCATCTCACAAAGTTCAGCTGCCCAACTCATGACCTGTGAGGATTTCAAGGCTGAAGAAGCCCAGCTCGGCAAAATTGAAATGAACGACAAATCATCCCATCAAGTTGAGTCTCAAATGCTAACGCAAATTCGAAGCCTCTTTGGAGATAAAGCCGTTCTTAGTTTTAACAACTGCAAATTTGAAAAAGCTGCCGTTGTTTACTTAGCCCCCAAAGCGAGTGAGCTTTTGGCTTTTAGCTTCATCCTACCTGTCGCCGCCAAATCAAGTACGGCCATGTTCGACGGCACGAGCTTTGCCAAGGCTACGGGCACTTCAAATAATAACAAAGATTTTAAGATGATCAATGACGTCGGTGAGGAATTGTCCGCCGGAATTTATTTCCGCAAAAGAACTAGTCACTTATGGGAATATTATATCCTCATTCAAGGAAAAACTGTTTCAAATTACGACCCCGATGAGCCTCCAGATGCTACCGTCATCATCAGTATCGGCAGCCTGCTTTTTGAAACCGATGGTGCCTTATCCGCCGTGCGAGCTTGGAAGCCAGGTGAATCTGAGCCAAATGAAGATAATTTTTTTAATCGCTACCTCCCCACAGATTTTGGAAAATTGAAAGCTGGCGAATATTCGTACAATACAACCGAGAGCCAATTTTCAATCATATGGAAATCTGGTGCTTTACAGAGTGGACTAGCTATTGACTTTGGTCAAATGCCACTCTCCTCCATTCGGGTCGCAGAATCCGGAGAAGCTTTTCAATATAGCGGTATGGCTCAAGATGGAAGGAAGAAAATCGAATGATTGGCCTAGTGTTTGGGATCTTCCTCATCGGACAATCAGTTGAAAACTTTGGTGATGCACCAAGTAGCTTAAATAAAAATTTGAAGGCTGACGGCAACTCTCAGACTTTTGCAACAGAGATTTACCTGCCAGAATCAGCATCAAGCAAACACTCTAAACTAGTTGTCATCCTAAGCGGGGCAGGATTTTCGGGTGATGAATTCCGCCAGATAAGCCCCTTACACGAAAACTTACTCAAGGCTAACTTTGTCATAGCTTACCCGCATCGTACGGATACACAGTTTCAGAAATATTCCACAGCTGTATGGCAAGCTGGAGAATGTTGCCAACGCAAGGATTTGAAAGTTTCATCTGACGCAGAGCTGGCCTATCTGAAACAACTTCCAGAATGGGTCGCCAAAGAAAAATCTCTTGGGATTAATTTTAGTGAACTCACCTATGTTGGATTTTCTGACGGAGCCGCCATGGCATATCGTCTTGCGTGCGCAAAGCCTCCCAAAAATCTAATTGCCGTTGGCGGCTTCCCTAAGATTTCTGAACTTAAAGACTCTGGTTGTGATCTCGCATTGAAGCAAACACGCATTCTTCAGATTCATGGCCAAAAAGATAAGTGCTTTCGATTCAAAGGAGGGCGTTCCTCTGGCTGCTTAGAGGACGTCCTGCTTGAGGTCTATCCGAAAATAAAAATAAGCGCTCGCTCTTGGATCGGTGATTCGGCAGAGAATTTTGTAGCTCAGGTGGCTAAAATTAAATCTCTTGAGTGGAAGCCCCAGATATCCGAAGCAGAGGCGCAATGTTACGCTCAGAAGGACTTAAAGTTTTGCCAGGACCCTAGACTTGGCCACGCCTTCCCTTCTGGAAATTTTGGAAAGTTTTGTGAGGCTTCCAAGTTGCTTAACTTTAAAAGCTGTCGACTCTACAAAGATAAATTTGGGCCTTTAAGTGATAGCCTCCCCGGGGATGAATTGATCCTGGACTTCTTAAAATAGTTCTGATCGATTGCCTTTCTGTGAGGGTATTTTTACTGGCACTAGGCTTTTTGACTTGTTTTTCAATTTCAAAAGTCTGGGCTCAAGAGCAAGAAGAAGATTCAAGGGCGCTTTTGTTTGGCAAGCTGGTAGCAAGCTTGCAATCCGATATCGTTAAAATTATGGATTCTCGATCCGGTCCCGGGACGGCTCAAATTAGCTTTCGTTCTCGACAGTTTGCGGATGATTTGAGCGATGCCCAAGTGGCCGCATCAGACGCCGATCTGAGTGTTGAAGCTCTTCGTGAATTAGTGGGAGATATCGAAGTTTCTGTATTTCATTATGAGACAGCAATCTCCGCCGCAAACAAACGCTTGAGCGAATCTGGGCTCGGTTTCATAACAATTATTCAAAGTCCCGAAGCAAGGCTTTTGGAGCACTATCATAGATTTATGGGTTTTCGTTTTGGGGCCAAAGTAAATGTAACTGAGCTTTGGAACGAATCGCGCGCCGTTTATCCTGATCTGCCTGCTGATAAGATACAAATTCCAGGCCTGGAGGATAAGGCCGAGATAAAAGAAGCACAAAGTCGCGCGCACCATCAGGGTATGATGGTAATTTTTGAAGCTGGACCTTTAACAGAAGCTCTGAGCCAGGGGAGTTTGCCAAATTCTAGAGATCCCCTTCCTGGACAGCAGGGCGCGTATTCAACTTGGATGAAGTGGCGGATTCGTAGTCTGCCGATTTTAAGCTCCTTAGCCACATATATAGGTTCGGGCCAAACAGGACCCGGGCTGTTTCAAGCGGCTTCCGTATTTTTGGTAGACCGGCAGTTTATTAAATATAGCAATCGATGGAAACTTTTTTGGAATCGATTTGGAATCGGTGGAAGTCTAGTCGTGAATTCGATGATTCCGATTATAAGCGCGAGCATTCTAGTCGCGGCTGAACGCGCATTAGTCTACCCGCCCTCCATCAACTTGTCTGAATTTTTGGTTAAAAGTTTACTTATCAATACGGCCGCGATGACCGCTTCTTTGGGAGCGATTCAGGTAATCTCCGCGCGGATGGATGCCCGAGGGGAACTTTCGGAATTCACGCGCTTTCGTTTAGAAACGATCCCATCGGTAATTATTTTTATCGGGCGTGCCCTGGCGTTGGGTGCGATTAGCTCGAATGTCTTTCACAGCCTGACCAGCTTTGACTCTGTTCGCATCAGTAGCGGGGAACTAATCGGATGGGGCCTTCAGGCTGCGGTGGCCGTAGGACTGGCTCTTCCGTTGTATCTTCGCGTTCGGTTTGGAGATTCACTCTATCATGATCAAACTCGTCGATTAATGCCACGACGCACACCACTCGAGACTTCTAAAGAATCGGCAATTTCCTCGTTTTGTAAAAAGGCGATACGCGGCTTAGTACCACTATTGAGCTTCCGCCGGCTTTAGATCCAATGAAAAAAAGACTTGAGTGATTTTTGAAATCCTTCGAGGCTTGAGTCTTCAATTAAAACGGAAGCATTTTGAAGAAAAACCAAATCTCTTTCGGTCCAACAATTGTTTTCCACATCATGAACACGTAATTGCGCAATAGTTTTCATTTTCCCATCGGCGTCCTTTCGGAAGCAAGCTACATTAACGAGCTGACCAGTTTCTCGATGTAGCTGACAACCTTCCAATTCTTCGGTTGTTAGAATGTGGCAATCGGAAATCATTTGATCCTGAATATCTATCTTGTAAGCCCAGTATTCGTCATTGTCTCGCAAGTCTAAGGCTTGACCTGTTTCGAAGCTGTAAGTCAAAAGGCTCACAGCCAGAAGGCTAAGGAGATACCAAGTTTGTTTTCGAAGAGAAAAGCTCATAGCCTTAGATATTGCAATTTGAGTGCCCACAAACAGGCTAGAATCGGCGCCGATAGAGGCTTCCCAAGCTTTGCTCCGAAATCTTTTCATAGGATGATTCCAGCAAGTTCTGGATCTCAGGAAAGATCTCCAATTTCAGCCTGTCCGTACAAGAATTCTTATGCCGAGACGCCCAGAAAATTAGCTTAGGCTTGTTTTCTTTAAGCTCTCTAATACTTTGTTCATAGTTGGGATTTTGGCGTAAGCCAGAAATTTGACCGTCCCCTAAAAGACAAACATCCACATACTGAAGATTATGCATGAAATGCATAAATTTTACGGCGGGCCGCCGACGAGTCGAGTGGTATAAATAGCCAAAGCCATGATTAATCCAAAGGCTATCACTTGAATCAGACAGCTTTAGAATTTTGTCATTCAAGGCTTGAACCTCAGAATCCCAATCTTTGAATTGATCGGTTGCGAGCCTATAGAATGTAAGGCTATGAAAAACTAAATTGGAGATAATAGCCAGGCTTAGTAAGACAATGAAAATAGGTTTTCGATGCTCTGAAAACTCCAATCCAAGTGCCATAAGGCAGGCTAATCCAAAAAAACTCATAATATGATAGTTGGAATAAAATCGACCCCCAAGTGAGATCGCCAAAGCACTAAAACAAATTAGAATAAGTGAAAGTAAAATAAAGCGTCCTTCAAGAAACTTAAGCAGTTGTTGTCTTTTTAAACATACGAAAGCAACCGACTCTTTAAAGCCGTAAAGCCCCCCCAAAATAAGGGCGGGTATTTCAATGCCATAGTTTCCAAGCAAATTAACCAATCGATCCATCCACTGTAGGCGGTGATCCATCTGAACGTGCATATAAGTGCCAAAGTTTATGGTATAGGCTTCTTTCCAGATGAGTTCGGGACTTGTTCCGATGAGGCCAAAGACCAGAATATGACTGATGAGTACTCCCGCTCCACTGAGGATGACAAGTCGCCACCGAAAGCGATCCATAAGAAGGCAGCACAAAGCGCCAACACCCAGCAAACCTCCCGGCTGCTTAATTAGAGAGGCGGCGCCCACGAGCAGTCCAACACCTATTGCTAAAATATATTTTGTATTTAGCTTAGTTGATTGAAGAATCAATACAGACAAATAGCTTGCAACAAGAATGAATGGCATTAAAACCCTCTCGGGCATTCCACTTCCATAATCAATTCGACCCGAGCATAGAGCAAAAATAAAGGCCGCCATAAAGGCGGCTTCCTCAGAAATCCAATAGCTAAGAAATCTTTTGAGGGACCAAGCTGCAAGGCAGAGCCCAAGTATCTGAAAGACATGAAAAGCCCACAATCCTTGAAGGCCTAAGCTAAGCCAATGGTAAAGCAAGAACAGTAATGGCGGTTTAAGATCAGTAAATTTCGAATAAAGCTCACCCGTTTGAGCGTAATCAGACAGACTAATAAAAACACCCTCGTCCACATGCATGATGGGAGCAAAAAGCGTTGGCAAGAAACTAAAAAGACAGGCCAAGCCAATTGCGAAATCTTTTTGGCTTACTTTCATCAAGAAAACTGAAGGCTACGTTGCGAATCAGAATTCTCAGAAACTGCCTGAATCCCTCGTTCTGCCATTGATTCCTGGACCATCGCAAAAACTTGATCAACTTTTATACTTTGCATGCAACGATTGTTCGTGCAGGGCGTGAAACGATGGTTAAAAACATTCACGCAAGGTGAGCAAGCCAACTGAGACCATATAAATTTTTTACCTTGGCCAAGAGGAGCGTAGAGCTGCGGTGTTTCGGGTCCAAACAAAGTGATTGTATGAATATCCGTCAAACTTGAAAAGTGACTCGGACCAGAGTCGTTGGTCACCAATAAATCCGCTAGTGTGTAAAGAATGATAAGCTCCCGAAAACTGGTTTTGCCTGCCATAGAAATAACTCGATTGGAATTGAATTCATGGCAAAGTCCATCAATAAGAGTTCTTTCGCTGGGCGCACCCGTTAATACTATTGTGGAATTTGGATAGGCTTCCATGATCCGCCGGCCTAATTCCAAATACTTTTTGGATTCCCATTTTCTAATGGGAATCATATCGGAGGCATTGGCATTTAACAAAACAATCGGCCCTTTAAATATATCTTTGCGTTCAGTTTCTAAAATTCTTCGAAGCCTCATTTCTTCGTCCGCGTGGCAGTCGAACTTGCCCAAACGAATATTAATCTTTTCTAAATTTTCTTTTACAAGCGGCGTATCCGAAGGATTTTGAAAGGCTGCTTCAAGCAATAAACGAAAAAATTTAGAGGTATGCATATAGAAATTATATTGAACTCGATGAGTCATCAAATCACCTCGATAAGGCCCTTCGCTCGTGTAACGATGACAGCCAACCCGAATTGCGGCGCCCGTAAGGTAAGTCAGCAAAGCCGGGGCTCTTGCAAAAAATTCAAGATCCACAACACAATCGATTTTAAGACTCCAAATCTTGCGAAGGGAATTCAAAATATCCATAGCAAAATAGAATAGATTGGAATTTCGAACCGAAAAAATTTGCGATTGAGGAAGCACATTTAAAAGGTCCAATGCCGGCTTGTTTTCTTCGAAAATCCAAAAATAGACGTTTTGATCCCCCAGCCTTTCCTTGGCCGTTTGGATGGCGTCGTAAGTAATGATATTACTCCCCTGCTCAATCAGCTTAATGAACAGCAATTTTTTGGGTGTCGCATTCTTTTCCCTGGGAAACCAGCGCCCCACAAGCTTTCGCCACAAGCTGAAGATAAAGCAAAGAGGCAGGCCAACGTACTTATCGACCAGTCGAATTTGGTTAAAAGTCATAGCCAAAAGCTAGCATGAAAGCTTTTAGCCCCAATAGCGGAAATCTCGTGTTTAGACGCTGGATTCAGCTCCCTTGCTTGGATTAAATTCGTTGGGGTATGTTAAAAGCAGTCGAGGCCAGCCTCCAAGAGAGCCTTAAAGTAAAAGCTCAATTTATCAATTCCGCTCCTCAAATTGTTCAGGCCGCTCAACTTATGGTTCAGTGCTTGAAGAATGGCGGAAAACTTCTCATTTGTGGAAACGGTGGATCGGCGGCTGACAGCCAGCACATTGCCGCGGAACTCATGGGGCGATTTCAATCCGAACGTCCCGCATTAGCCGCTATCGCCTTAAGCGTGGACTCCTCGTTTTTGACCGCTTGGGCAAACGACTATGATTATGACTCCGTATTCGAAAGACAAGTGTCAGGTCTAGGAAAACTCGGAGATGTTTTGCTTTGTATTTCGACTTCTGGAAATTCAAAGAATGTATTGAAAGCGGCAAAAAAGGCTAAGGAGCTCGGCCTTAAAACAATTGCTCTGTCCGGAAAGGACGGAGGGACCTTGCGAGAACATTGCGATGTATCCATTGTTGCGCCGAGCGACAAGACGGCTCGAATTCAAGAATGTCATATTGCCGCTTATCATTGTATTTGCGAAATCATTGATCGGGAATTTTCTTAAAATGCACAAATTACAGAACCCATTTTCCAAAACAAGTATCGCGGTAATCGGGGATGTGATGCTCGACAAGTATATCTTTGGAGAGGTTGAGCGCATCTCGCCCGAAGCTCCTGTGCCGATTACCCTGGTAACGGGAGAAAAGTTTGTGCCGGGCGGCGCTGCAAACACGGCGGCGAATGTCGCAACTCTCGGCGGGCGCGCTCTATTATTTGGTTTGACGGGTGCTGACGAAGCTAAGGATGTTTTGGTGAATGAATCTAAAAAATTTGGCATTAATGTTAGAGGCCTTAGATCGATTGAAGGGCGTCGCACAACTCAAAAAATTCGTGTCCTTGGACAGAGTCAACAATTGCTTCGAATCGATTATGAAGAACTGAAAGCTCTTGAGGTCGTAGAACAGAACAATCTTGTTCAGGATCTCAAGGCCGCAACTTCACTAAATGCTGTGCTGGTTTCAGATTACGCGAAAGGCCTTATTAGCGAAAATCTTATGAAGCATATTTTTGAGCATTGCCATAAAAACAATATATTGGTTTTCATTGATCCTAAGCCAGATCATCAAGCGTGGTATCGAGGGGCTTTTATGATCACCCCCAATCGTAAAGAGGCCGAAGCCATGGTGGGTTACAAATTATCAAGTCATGAAAATGTTTTGAAAGCTGGAAAACAGCTGCAGGCAAATTTGGGTGCGCACATTCTGATTACTCTTGGAGATAAAGGCATGTGCCTTTTTGAAAAAAACCAGGAAGCCTTGGTTATCCAAACCGAAGCCCGAGAAGTCTACGACGTTTCGGGAGCTGGTGACACGGCCGTCGCGGCTTTGTGCTTAGGTTATTGCTCTGGCATGAGTCTTCGAGAATCAGCAGTTTTTGCCAATAAAGCGGCCGGTATTAAGGTAGGAAAACTCGGCACAGCTCCTGTTCGCTTGGAAGAGATTCCAGCTTGAAGTGCATTTTTCTTGATCGGGATGGAACCCTAAATGTTGATCACGGCTATACCTACAAAGTCGAAGACCTTGAGATTGTTCCAAACGCTTTGGAAGGTCTCCAGACTTTGCAAGCCCATGGATATCAGTTTATTATTGCAACTAATCAATCGGGTCTTCATCGTAATATTTTTAGTTTGGAGCAAATGAATGACTTCCATGCGGCTCTGAAGAATAAATTTCTTCAGAATGGGATATCGATTAAGCAAATTTATCATGCCCCTTATTTGCCTGAGGAGAATTCGCATCATCGCAAGCCTCAGCCCGGAATGATTGAAGCGGCTTGTCAGGATTTTCCGGTTGATATGAAATCATCGTGGGTCGTGGGCGATCAAATAGTTGACATCGGACTCGCGAGAAATTCAGCCCTGCCGGGGATACTTTTGTTGACTGGAGCAGCGATGGAAAGAATTGGGCAAGTCCAAGATTTGCGACCAGACTTTGTCGCTAAGGATTTGCTTCAAGCTGCAATCTTTATTTTGAATGATACATGGAAGTCGAAATTTATTGAATCATCTCAATTGAAAGCTCATCTTAAGAGCCTACGAAAGGTTAAGAAAATCGTCAGCCTTAACGGAAGTTTTGATATTTTACATGAAGGGCATGGGAAGATCATTCAAGAAGCTAAAGCACAAGGCGATTTTTTGATTGTTGCCCTCAATACAGATAATTCTATACGCCGCTATAAGGGCGCTCTTCGTCCTTTGAATTCAGAAAATGCTCGGGTTCGAATGATGGCAAGCTATCGGGAAGTAGATGCTGTAACTTTGTTTGAAGAGGATACGCCCATTGAAATTTTAAAACTTATTCGCCCCCATGTTCATGTCAATGGCTCGGAATATGGGGAGAATTGTATCGAAGCCCCCCTCATAAAGGAATTGGGCGGTAGGATTCATATCGTTCGTCTTGAAGAAGGATTTTCGACGACGAATTTATTAAAAAATAAATTTAAAGATCTCGCTCGCTAGAATGCTCGCAAGAAATACTTAAAAGAATTAAATAATCGGAATGAGATTGTCTTCTAATTGTCGAAGCAATTTAAAGAGCATTTCTTTGCTGGTCTCGCTCATGTCACAAATCTCAAACCCAGCCTGATGATCCTTTTGAAACTTTGTTGGATAGGATATCCGTCGAAGCGTGCAACGCCCTTCTAAGGCGTCTGAATTGTTCTTAAACAATATTTTAAATTGAGTTTCTTCGTTTAGATTCATCGACAATTCATCGATCGACACAAGAAAGCCCGAACGACTAATATTTTGAATTTGACCTTTTTGCTCGTCAGCCTTGCCCGTGTCTTGAAGGAGAACAGAAAGACTTGTAGCGTATCGGGGTGGGCGTAATTTTTGAGAAATTTTACTGAGCCTCAAAAGCTGATTGAGACACTGAACAACAGCCTCTGGCTCCATGGGCTTTTTGAGTAAAGCGGAAGCTCCTCGATCGTAAGCCTGCTCCGGATGAATGTCCGAAAAGCCTGTCATCAGGATAAATAGCAAATTTTCGCCACTAATGTTTCGAATATAGTCTAGAAAGTCCAAGCCATTACCATCGGCCATCCGAACGTCACTGATAATCGCTTCGATAGACTCTTGACTGACGACGGAGATAGCCTCCCTTCCACTGGAGGCTCCAAAAGCTTCAAAACCATAGGATTCCAGAACTTGTTTAAAAATATCTCGAAGTTCTGGCTCATCGTCGACGATGAGAACTTTGCGGTTCATTGTATAAGTATAGCGAACAGCCTCGAGTCCCGAAAGTCCTGTTCTAACGATGTCCTATAGGCTCTCGCCCCACTCCATAACTCGCCTGTTCCACTCTTCCCGCGTGCTGTCGGCTTGGAGAACATAGATCCAAAGTGGATTCAGCGCAGCAGGCTGACGGCTGTATGGATTATTGACGATCGGAGCCATATACCTTTGTACTTCCGAACCTTCGGAAACTTCAATCCAGACAGCATAAGGCAGGCCACGGCTATTCCTCTGCACTCTTCCACGCTGAGAAAGCAGGCTGGGATCATTGAGACTTGCCGCCTCAATATAGGCCCTGTTGTGTGGCTCAGGAAATACGGGAGCTAAATTAATTAA
>PCXB01000048.1 GCA_002787535.1 Deltaproteobacteria bacterium CG11_big_fil_rev_8_21_14_0_20_45_16 | reverse complement strand
TCTTGAAATCCGACAGACCGATTCACTCGAAAGGACAGCGACCGAAAATAATATACTTGGCCTTCGATTTAGTTATGAACGTCAAGGTAGCAATCGATCGGAGCTACAGGTTCAAGATGATGGATCGACCATTATTTCTAAGCCAGACGGCAGCTATTTGACGATAGAGAAAACGAAGTCCGGCTTTTATAACATTCGCTTCGCCGACACATCGACGCAGGGCACGGCTGAATTTACAGGCTTATCGGATCTTACGAGTGAACACCTTGGCCAGATTCTCAATCGGATGGGGGTTCGTGTTATGGAACTTGAAGGAAGCGGGTTGCCATTTGTCAATACTGGAGCCCGACCGGCGATCGCCGAAACACGAGTACTTCGATCTATAAGAACCGACGAAGGCGTTCGCCTGCAAACCGTGACGGTTCGAGATTGGTATAAACAAAAAATTGAAAAGAACGGATCTGAACTAAGCTCAAGCACTCAGGAAAGAATCAACGAAGATGGTAGTGTAGAGATCGTCTTCAAGTCAGATGAGCCCCTAGAAGTTCAAGGCCTTAAATCTCGAATGGATCGTATGATTCAAGGAGGCGTTCGGCAACACAGCTATACTTATCGAATTCCGACGGAGACAGTCGTAGATGGAACTGGCCAAAGTGTTCGCCTCGCCAACGGAGGGCGGGCCTATTGGATCAATCCCGAATCAGGGGTGTTCCATCGGGTTCTAGCAAATGGACTTGAGGAGGTTTGGGTGCCTGGTCGCTACGCCCTCGCTGCAGGGGAAGGAGCTCCGGTCTATACTCGTGGAGAGGTCTATTTGGTGACTTTCAAGGGTTTGGCGGGCGTTGAAGAAGCGGGCATTCCCAAGGATCTTCGAAACATTCAAGATTACGATCAGCGCTATCAAGATGATTTTGCAGGTCGACAGATTCTTTATAGTGATGGAATGGGTCGGGTCATGGAAGTTGTAAAAGATTTACGTTCGAGTCCCAAGGCTTATGGAGAGTATCAAGCAAGCAGAATGGATCTGTTGGAGCGGCTTGGAATGGAGCCATCTCTAGCGCAACTTGATGTTTATACTCAAGGGGTTCGCGAAGCCGACACTCAAATTCGCCGCTCGGATAAGGCTCATTCCAACGAAATTAGACGGTGGGAGGGATTGACCGAGGCGCAGAAGTTGCAAACGTTACGATCAAACCTGGAATTGCAGATTTTGCGATACCGACGGGACGTTCTCCATGAAGGGGATGCTCATACTTCATTTGTGGGTCGACTGTTGGAGCGGAAGAGAGGACCAAGCGTTCGCCAGAGAGAAATCACCCTTGAGTCTCTAAAGGAGTCCCGATTGGCTTATGATCAACTCTTGAATTTTTACGGCCGCTATCTTGATGTCGAGCCCTTGCGCTATATTGAAAACGATCCATTGTATGAATTTTTTGAAATCAAACCGAAAGCCCCAGAATGGCTAAATAAGACACTGGAAGAACGTTTGGATGTGATTTCGACAGAGAATCTTGAAGCTAAATACAAGAGGATTATGGCAGACAATCATCCGGATCGAGCGACTATTCGAATTCAAGAGGAAGTGAGAAAGTTGCAAGAAGAAAACTCGTGGGGGGATGAGCGGGCTCGGGAGGAAATTGAATCTCGATTGGCGGAGGCAACGGAGAGGTTTAAAGATTATCAAAAACTCTATGAAACTGTCGTGAGTGGCTCAAGCTTGGAAACCGTGGACGTCGGCAGAGCGCGTCAGCTTCTAGAGTATAGCATTCGAAAAGATTTCGAAATCGAACAGAATCGAGCTCAGTATGAACGAGATATGCAGGAATATTTTAAGATCTTAATGGATGAGCCATCTCGAGTATTTCCGGGGATGCCGTAAATTTTAGTTGTTTATTCCGAATGTTCTTCCATGCCTGTCAGCATATCAGCACGTATTTTGGCCAGTTCGTTTTCGGGTTCTTCTCGCACCCATTTTTGAACAAAAGTTCGAGCGTCGTCCCAGCGATTTTCGCCAAGTAGGGTTTGAAGCTGCATATCACGACTAGCATTTCGCATTTGTGGATTGTTTTCATTAATCATCCACTTTTCGGCCATTTCCCTGGCTTTAGCATAGTTGCCCGCGGTCATTTCCATTTTTGAAGCCACACGATAAAGAGATGGATTGCCGGGGTCTTTTCGCAAGCCATCGTCTATCGTCTTCCGGGCTTCGGCATATTTCATTTGCGCTTGAAGAGTTTCGGCATAGGCGGCCTGAACATTGCCATTATTGGGATTAGCTTTTGCGCGCACTTCAATATCCTTGATTGCCTCTTGAGTATCGCCTGCCATATCAGCGACCACAATCTTGCCGTAAAGCGCGTCTTGATAACCAGGATCTGAATCTAAGATTGTGTCAAACTGCTGGTTCGCCGCATCGCTATCACCATTAATGGCATAAACTTCCCCAAGCATAGTTCTAGCTACAAAATTTGAGGGAAGGAGTTCCGTTACGCGCTCGAGATGTTTTTGCGCTTCATCAAATTCACCAAGGTCATAAGCCAAGTCGCCGGCCAGGGCTTCATATTCGGGCACATCGGGGTGAGCTTTAATAAGATCAGCGAGTTTTGCTTTTAGCGCCGCATTGTCAAAATTTTGATAGAGTTGCATAAGCTCTGTCATATTTCTCTGAACTTCGCGCATTTGTTCTGGCGTTCGCTTGAGCAAACTTTGAATCTGAAGATCTTGAAGACGATTGTCGGTCCATATGGATTTGGCGACTTTTTTAGAATCCAAACTTCTGAATTTATTTTTTCGTGAATCCTTGAGATCCGCAGACTCCTGGGTGTCATTTTTCTCTGATGCGGTAGAAAGAGGCTTTTTTGGACTCGTTGACTCGGAAGAAGGAGCGATGAGGAGATAGCCAATATAAAGACTGCCTCCAATAAATAAACTCAGTACCCCATAAAAAAGAACTTTCGATTTCATTGTGAGAAGTCTTTTAGCATAAAGAGTCGAGCCGGCCCAGGGCTCATCAAGTTATTGATATTATTCAACAAATATAATATTATGTCGACATATCTTTCTGAGATAGCCGGGATCGGAAGGCTGCGATAACTTCGAAAGCTCTCATGCCTCGAACTGTAAAACTTAAGATTTTAGCGATCACTTTGCTTTCGGTTGGTATCTTGATTGTTTTGTATGGGATTCACTTGTGGCTGGGGCTGCTGGGCAGTATTTTCGGGCTCTACTATCTCTATACGATTCTTCCATCTTGGAATCTGTTTGCTAAATCCATAACGAATGTTCGCAGCTTGGGGCCTAACAAAGTTGCCGTAACTTTTGACGATGGACCAAGTCTTTGGACGGCAAAAATTTTGGATGTTTTGAAGACCGAAGATATTAAGGCCAGCTTTTTTGTTTTAGGAAAAAATATCGAGAGATATCCCGAGATTACTCGGCGGATTTTGTCTGAAGGCCACTGCCTTGGTCATCATGCTTATCGCCATCAGAAGCTTCGCTGGCGTTGGCTGTCTCAGATTCGAAAAGAATATGACGAACTTACAAAAGTGATGGCGTCCTTACAGCTTAAGCCAGATCCTTTGATTCGTTTTCCTCATGGTTTTAAAAATCCATTTTGCGAATGGGAGGCGCGAAGACGTGGCTGGACAATCTGCGCTTGGGGACGGGGGGTCTGGGATAGCCGTCGGCCGGGTGTGGATGTGATTGTTGAGCGCTCATTGAAACTAAAACCGGGTGAGATTTTGCTTTTGCATGATGGCGATGGTGACAAAGAGAATCCGGATCGCGAACAAACTTATTTAGCTTTAGAAAAAATCATCAAAGGCTTGAAAGCTCGCGGCTTGGAATTTGTGAGTCTTGGAGAGATGCCGCGGTGTAGGAATTAAGATCGACTTGCTGGGAACGATGCTCGGAGCGAAAAGCTTTTTTTTCGTTCAAGTGCTGACGGTAGGTTTTCTTTCGAGAGAACTGGAAGTGATAACCAAAGGCACCAATTAATAGCGTCGGGACTAATTGCGACATATGATACAGAATCGCCACGGTAGCGGCGGCTTCCGTGCTCAGGCCAAAATATTTTAAGACAGCAATGGCAGCGATTTGAAAAGTTCCAATATGACCTGGGCTGGAGGGAATGGAAATGGCCAAAGTAATTGCGGCTAACACAATAAACGCTTTGAAAATACTGATCGACTCTCCCATCCCGTAGGTAAAGCCAACAATAGAAATCGCTTCGATGCACCAGCCCAGTAGACTGATAGGAATTCCTATATAGAGAACTTTCCAACTTAAAAGGCTCTTCATGCCTTCGAAGATTCGAATTTTAAACTTCAAAATCCGGTCAACCAGGGACCATTTGGATTGTTTGGGCAGTTTGGCGGCCACAAAAATTAAAATACTCGAAAGAACTGTCGCTAAAATAATCGTCTTGGTCGGTGGGAGGCTTCCACGCATTCCGAGAACAAGCGCTGAGATGTAAAGCAGAATAACAAGGGTAATAAAATCCAAGAATCGATCGGCGCCCATAGCCCCTAAGGCACGGCCCGCTGACAAATTGCAAAAACGCTTCAAATAAAAAATTCTAAAGGGCTCTCCCAGTCTAGCAGGGAGACTGGCATTAAAGAAAAACGAAATTCGCAGACTCCAAAAGGCATTCCAATAGTTAATATTTCCAAACTTCTTAATCAGGCTGTACCAGCGAGCCGCCAGAAGAAAATTATGCAGATTGGCTAAGACAAGTGCAAAGAAAATGGCTCGCGGATCAATGCTAAAAAGCTGACTTCCTAAGATAGGCCAATCAACTTTTCTAAAAGCTAGGTAAAGACAGAGGCCACTAATACCAAAGCCGAACAAAAACGTCCAAGCTCGGGCTTTGCCATTGAATTTCTTAAAGCTCATAGCATTAACTGAAAGCCCCTAAGACAGCTTTCTAATGTCCTTTTTAGGCCACTCATGCAGATCCGCCAAGATCTCATTAGTGTATTGATCAACCTGATCGATGATATAGGCCCAGCTGTAATATTGCTCCATCTTTCGCCTAGCGCGTTTGGCAATCATTTGGCCAAGGCCTGGCTCGCGAATAATGCGAAGAATCTGCTGGGCGAAATCTTCGGGCTTAAAGGGATCTGCCATAAGAACGTCCTTTCCGCCATCGACGGTCTCACGATACGCGGGCATATCAGAGCAGACAGTCGGTTTGCCAGACGCCATGCTCTCAAGAAGTGTTACGCCCAAAGCCGATATCGGCGTTGTAGGGCAGACGTTGATATCCGCCGTCGCAAAATATTGGGGTTTTTCTTCTAAGATAGGGCCGACGAAGTGAATATGAGGTGCGAGCTCTTCTTCAATGGTATTTTCAAAATATGATTTTAAAGGACCAGCCCCTGCCATAATTAATCGAGTATTGGGCTCCTCTTGACGAATGAGACGGAACGCATCGATCAGAACTGAAATTCCGTTTCGTGGTTCCATTCGACCGATAAAAAATAAATTAATTTTCCCATCATCAAACTGAGGGATTCGCGGAATATCTTCTTTAAATTCATCGATGGGCACGCCATTGGGAAGAACTTTAAAATCGCAGTGAAACCAGTCTGAAAAAGGTTTGGCGCATACTTGGGAGACGGCTATTCGTCCCTCCATATCATTCATAAACCGGCTCAAATGTTTTTCGAACCAAGTATAGTAAAGCGGTTTAGACTTAAGAAAGGTATGCACATGCCCAATTACGGGGCAGTCGGCGTAGCGATGAATCATTAGTGGCAAAACTGGAGTGAGCGGGCAATGGATATGAATCACATCAAACTCTTGCTCTCGCATTACCTTTCGGATTCGCCTTCCCAGGTCCCAGGCAAAAGAGACTTTGGCTAAGCTTCCATTGGCAATAATAGGAACCGAGCGACCAAGTCGGATAATTTCAAATCCAAATTCGGAAAATCGAATATTGTGAGGTTCTTGTACGCGGGTTGTGATGAGCTTGACGTCATAGCCTTTCTTAGCGAATTCGACAGCCGCATAATGAACATCGCCACTTAGACCTCCCAAATGGGGATAATAATATTCACTGACGATCCCAACTTTGAGACGCTTTCCAGGCAAAATTTTTCTAAATTTTTTCGGCTTGGCACCTATTCGCCAAAGCGAATTAAAGGCGAGCAGCAAGACAATATAGGTAATAACAAAAGCATTGTAGAAGCTGCTAATGCAGGCCCAAAGCGCGTACTGAATGTTGGAAAAGAGCCTTCTGCTTTTCGATTCTGGCACGGCTTATGTTTACTCGTTTGCTAAAGAAATCCAAGACGAATTTCAAAAAGAACAAAATCGTGCAGGAAGCGTCGAGGCCTTGTTTTTGCTTGAATCCCCCCGATTTTCTCTCTTAACTCAAGTGTTTATGGAAGACCGTGAGAAAGTTTTATCGATCAGCTTTTTTGAACGAGCTAAATTCTTTCGGCTTTGGAATGCTCTTGAAAGGGAATCGGTATTCTTCTCGAGTCCTCTGGAGAAACTGCAAGCGATTCTAAAAGACTGGAATTTTTTTAGAAAAATTCAGCTTCATCCGGAGTTTCAATTTGTAAGCATGCTGGATAAGGATTACCCACCGATTTTTATGCAACTTCCTCAGCCGCCTCTAGGCCTTTATGTGAGAGGGAATTGGCAGATCCGAGATTTTGTTAGTGTTGTGGGCTCACGAAAGCCAAATCCCTACAGCCTGCGCATGACTCGCTCCTGTGTTCGGCGTTGGACCCAAGCGGGTTATTCTGTCGTGAGCGGTGGGGCCTATGGTATCGATGCTGAAGCGCATCGTGCGGCGCTTGATTTTGGTGCCTATACCATAGCCGTCCTTGGGAGTGGTCTAAATGAACTCTACCCTCAGAGAAATTTGGATCTGTTTCGTCGGCTACTGGAAGGGGGAGGAGCCTTGATTAGCGAGTATCCACCTCATGTTAAAGCGATGCCTTATCAGTTTCCAGAGCGCAATCGATTGATCGCCGCTCTCGGGCAGGATTTGTTTTTGGCCCAAGCGCACGAAAAAAGTGGATCTCTTTCTACGGCGCGAGCCGCTCTTGAAATGGGAAAGAATATTTTTGTACTTAGGCCCTTGGCTAATGATGAAAATTTTATGGGTAGTCAGAGGCTTATTGATTCGGGAGCGCTTTCGCTGACGAATCCGTCTGATCTGCTGTTGGAAGGCCGGGGTCCAGATATTTAATTTCAGGAAGGGCAGTCTTGAAATTTGCGCCAGCCTCAAATCCTTCGACGGAATTTAGTACATAAGCAGTCGCGTGAGTTTCTGTTACGGCAACAACCATGAGCTCAGCAATATTCACATCCGGAAGGTGAGATTTTATGGCTTTGGATCCGTGTCCCTTTTTGTAAACAAAAAGTTTATCATTCATTCGTAGGCCGTCATTCGAGCCTTTATCAAGAAAAACGAAAAGGTAAGAACCGGCGATTTCTTTTGGTTCAGCTGGTCCTAAGATCTTTCCACGAATATCATTCGTAGGAATTCGGGGACTGATCTCTATGCGTCGTGAAAAATACGGCATGAGCTTATTGCCCGTATTAATATCGTCAATGGCATTGTAAATGCGGGCCTCAACAATATCCGAAACTTTAGTCACTCGGACATCGCCTAAAAACTGAATTCGGCGTCCAGCACTTCCAAAAAATGTCCCCAATTGTTTGATATCTCCCACATCGCGATACACCGTAAATTGATCGCCAACCGATACAGGCATTTCCATCTCTAAGTAAACCACATCTTCACTTGTAAGATAGGTGGAGGGTTGCCAGGACGCGGCGATGATTCCAACGGATTCCATCTTGTTGGCGATGATGTATTCGAGATCGAGGTACGGAGTTTTATTTAAACCATCAAGTTTTTCCAAGGAGTTTTGTGCCTTCAATGCATTTAAGGCCGCCACAAACATCAACAATGAGAAAATTCTTAAAAATGTAAGTTTCATGGATTTCGCTCCCCTTAATTCGTCGCGCCGATTAGCTACTCCCTAAATTATCGTTGATCTTAGTGATTTTGGAAACTTTCTAATTCCTTCAGTCGCTTCGATGCCCTGCTGAATTTTTCACTTTTCGGATAATTCTCAATAAGTCGGTGATATTCCGCGACGGCAAGTACTTTTTCTTTCTTATGTTCATATAGTTTTGCCATCCAAAAGACAGCGTTATCAGCAAGATTGGATTTTGGATGTTGTCGAACAAGGGCTTCCATATGGAGCAATGCGGCATCCCAATCTTCATCGCCTATAAGGTCGAGTCCAGATTGATAAATTTTTCGAGCAGGCTGCGGAAGAATCTTAATTTGAAGAAGTCGCGTTGATTCGGGAAGGCTTGGCCTTGTTGTTACTTCTTCGCTTTGGGAGTCTAAGAGGGGTGGTCGCTCTTCGGGCTTTAGCCAAGAAGCTTCTTCGCAGGTTTGAAGGCTTTTCCGAATCTCCTCACATAGAGCTGCCGGGGGTGGCGTCTGAAGGTTTAAAATCAGCATTAAGAGGCCTATAGGGTCCATGCTCTATTATAGTGCAATTAGCCGTTTTGCCTGAAGCTTCTCTTGATAACTAGAGCTGTCTTATCGAATACTTAGCAGGGGAGTAGAAATGCTCTCCGAATGTGCTAGATGAGGTTTCGAAGATGATGAGGCGATCCTTTGGATTTGGAATACTGATTGTCGGTGGTTTTGTGCTCGCCGGAATTTTCTTTGCGCGTTGGGCGGCGCAGCAACCCAAGAAATTTAGTTTTTCTTCCAATGAAGTGCTCAATGACGAAAAGAACACGAAACAGAATGGGGATCGTCAGGCCAATTTAATTAAGCGAGCGATGGAATTATATGAACTGGGCCAGGAAGATCAGCTTCAGGATTTGCTCTCTAAAGAACTACTTTCCAATCCGGATACCGATGAGTTTCAGGCTATCATGGCTGATTTCTTGATAGAGCGGGAAAACTATTCTGCTTCCGAAACGTTTCTAAAAACTTTGGTTGCTAAATATCCTAACAATAACCGCTTACGAACGAGCCTTGCCGAGGTTCTTGGAATTCAGGGCAAACGAGTTGAAGCGCTGGAAGAGTTGGATATTGTCCTGATAAAAGAGCCTGGAAATTGGAATGCTTTGGCAGGTCTTAGTTCAATTGGCGGCCAAGACGAAGCCCTTAAGAAAGTGGAACAATTGGTTGAAAAGAATCCAAACAATGGAAATATATTGAGCATGTATGCCCGTTTATTGAAGCGGGATGGACATTTGGCTGAGGCTGAAAGCTATTTGCGCTTGGCCGCCGTTCGGGACCCCGTAAATGCGCGAGCTTTGGCCCAAAATGCCGTTGAGAGCCTGCTGCGGAAAGATTTTGATTCGGCTTTGGAGTACTCCGATCGAGGCTTAGCCTTGAGGCTTTCGCCAGATCGACAAGAACAAATGAGGGATCTTCATGCGCAGGCACTTATGGCTTCCGAGCGTTGGAGCGAAGCGGCTGACTTTATTGAGACCTGGGCTGGGGATCAGCCTACAAGTCATTTGGCTCAAAAGCGGAAGCTTATGATCGAACGGCGGCAGACATATAGGTCTGAACCATAGGGGGCTTTTCGAATTTTATTTTTGTGCTAGAAGGTAGCAGAGATTATTTGGAAGAAGGAGAACTTTGGAAATGGCGGAACTAAACAAAGACAAGTTTGAAGAGATGGTTCGAAACGGAGAGATTACTCCTAACGTCAGTCTGAACGGATTGGACTTGCGAGAATCAAATTTACGAAGTGCATTTTTAGTAGGCGCCAATATGAGTGGCAGCAAACTTCAAAATAGCAATTTAGCTTGTGCCAATTTGGAGAGCGCGGATTTAGAGGGAGCTGATTTGCGAGGATGCAATCTTAGCTACACAAGTTTTCGCAATGCGAATCTTAAGAATGCCAACTTAAAGAAGGCATATTTTGAATATACGGATTTCCGTGGTGCCAATCTTCAGGGAACGAATTTCGAAGATACATCCGGTCAAAAAATCGTATAGTCAATATTTCAAGAGAGTTGCGCCCCAAGTAAAGCCCGCTCCGAAACTTGCAAGTAAAACGAGATCCCCTTTGGCCACTTTTCCTTCAAGTTCGGCCTGACGAAGGGCGGTTGGTATTGTCGCGGCTGTCGTATTGCCATGCATCTCAATATTCAAGGCAACTTTATCCATAGGAAGGCCGAGTCTATCAGCTGCCGATTCAATAATTCGCAAGTTTGCTTGGTGAGGTACAAACAGTTTCAAATCGGAAGCCTTCAGAGAATTTCGTTTGAGCACCTCCAAAGAAATTTCCGCCATATCAACTACGGCTCGCTTGTAAACGGTTCGTCCATCTTGTTTTGCGTAATGCTCTTTGGCTTTGATCGTCTCTTCGGTAAGAGGTTTTAAAGATCCGCCGACTGGCGAGTAAAGGGCTTCCACTCCCGTTCCATCCATTTTAAGAAGTGAATCAATAATAACCGAATTCTCATCAGAGTCTGCTTGGCAAATAAAACTAGCGCTCCCAGCGTCTCCAAATAAAATACATGTGCTCCGATCTGTATAATCCAAAATCGAACTCATTTTTTCCGCTGCAATAAAAAGTATATTCTTATAAAGACCAGACTCCACGAAAGCTCGTGTTGTCTCCAAACCGTAAAGGTAGCCACTGCAGGCTGCAGAAATATCGAAACCCCAAGCCTTTTTTGCTCCGATGATTCGCTGGATTAGAGCCGCTGAAGCAGGAAAGCTGTAATCACCCGTAATCGTGGCAACAACAATGCAGTCAATACTCATAGGGTCGATCGACAAGTCGTTTAAGAGTTCTTTGGCAGCTTCAGCGCCCATAAAGGAAGGCGTTTCGTGGGTTTCTGCCAGGCGTCGTTCCCGAATGCCTGTTCGTTCCCTAATCCAGCTGTCAGTGGTGTCGACCATCTTTTCGAGTTGTTTATTGGTCAATTTTTTTTGAGGAAAATAGTTTCTAATCGCTTTAATTTGAGCGCGTTGCTTTGATGACATTGTTTTCGAGACTATCACCTAACGCGTCGCAGGATGAATCTCAAATTTTACTTAACAGTTTCCTTGCCAGCGCAGGCTGTTAGGTTAGAATTTTGATATCAAGCTCTTTAGAGTGCGGGGGGTATCAACAAATGAACTCTGATATTACGGATAGGATTAGTATGACTGCTGAAATGTCCAATGAAAGACGTAGTTTACGCTGGATTGATCCAAGCTTTCAAAGACGTTACGCGATTTTGTTGATTTCAATCGTCTTATTGGTGAGTACCGTATTGATCGGAACCTTTTGGTTCCACTCTGAGCAGGTTCTCAATACTTTGACTAATGCAGGCGTTCTCAAGCAGCATAGCCTGTATCTCCTTGTCGAAAAACAGATGACCTCTTTGCTTTTGAGCGTGGTTATCGTTGTGGCTTTGTTTTCTGTGTTTGTATTCGTAATGGCTAATTTCCTTTCTCACCGTATCGTGGGCCCGATGTTTGCGATCAAGCGAAGCATCGAAAGCATGGGCGCAGGACAGTTTAACGAAGCAAGAGTTAAACTTCGGTCAGACGACGAATTCCAGGATGTGGCGCTCATGCTCAATCAAATGGCTGACCGCATGGAAGCTCGACCTGAATAGTTGCCAATCCTCTAAAATATTGCGATAAAGCGGTCTCATTCATTAAGGAGACCTATTTATGTTATTAGAATTGGCCTTTGCTCTTAGCTTTCATTCAAATATTGCGGCCCTAGAAAAGGCGCAGACCAAGCCCCATGAATTTGTTTTTGGCAACGAAAACGAGCCCGAGACTCTGGATCCTCATAAAGTTACTGGCGTTCCCGACAATAATATAGTGGTTCAGATTTTTGAAGGTCTTATGCGCCATGGCCAAGACTGGGTTAGCTTAATGCCCGGACAGGCCGAAAACATTCCACAGCCTAAGGATGGGGGAAAGCTCTATGTTTTCAAACTCCGAAAGGGATTGAAGTGGTCGGACGGCAGTCCTTTGACGGCCAAGGATTTTGAATGGTCTTGGTTGAGAGCTATGCGAGCCGATACGATGGGACCCTACTCTTATTGGTTGACCGACAATATTGTTGGTGCCGCTGAATATTCTAAGAACCCTACTCCGGAAAATGCGGCTAAAGTTGGTGTTAAGGCTTTGGATGAGAGAAGTTTGGAAGTTCGCCTGAATAAGCCTGTTCCGTTTTTTTTGCATTTGACGGCTGAATCTGTAATGTTTCCTGCGAAAAAGGAAAATGTTGAAAAATTTGGTGACCAATGGACACGTCCCGAAAATATGGTTTCGAACGGGCCATATACTCTTAAAGAATGGTCAGTTCAGCAGAACATTGTACTGAAGAAAAATCCTCAGTATTGGAATGCGGCTGAGGTAAATATCGAACAGGTTGTGGCGCTACCCTTAAATGATAAGCAAACGGCTGTGAATATGTTTCGTCAAGGGCGGTTAGACTGGACTGGTCATAATGGAGCGCCGAATGCTTTGGTCCCAGCTTTGAAAAAGGATCCAAATTTCCGGGTTGAGCCGGCTTTTATCACTTATTTCTATCGATTTAATACGACTCGAGAGCCTCTTAATGATGCTCGAGTTCGACAGGCTCTTGCTCTGGCCATCGATCGAAATGCTCTTGTAGAGAAGGTAACTCGTGGTGGCGAGATTCCCGCCATAAGTTTGGTCCCTCCAAAAACGGGTGATTATGTTTCTCCAAAAGGGGTGGTCTCTGGCAACTTTCCTGAGGATCTTAAGAAGGCAAAGACCTTATTAGCGGCCTATATGAAGGAAAAAGGGCTTAAATCCCTGCGGACGCTCCGGCTTCAGTACGATACGAAAGAGCTTCATAAAAGGATTGCTCAAGCCATTCAGGAAATGTGGTCGAAAAATCTAGGCATTACCGCTGAGCCATTCAATCAAGAGTGGAAGGTCTATTTGGCTGCTCAAAGGCAGATGGATTTTGATATTTCGAGAAGTGGATGGATGGGGGATTACCCCGATCCCGCTACTTTTTTGGAGCTTTTTACTAGTTCGTCTGGGAATAATCATACCGGCTATGCGTCGCCAAACTATGACAAGTTGTTTGAGCGTTCGAGTGGTGAGGTTGATCACGACAAGCGTTTGAAAATTCTGGAGACTACGGAAAAACTACTATTGGAAGATCTTCCAATATTGCCAATGTTTTATTATACAAACTTTGGTTTTGTACGGCCTGAAGTTTTGGGTTTTACCCCCAATCTTGTAGACCGTGCCTACGTGATGTATTTCAATAAATCTAATAAGTAGGAAATCGATAAAAAAAGGCCTTTTGACTGACTGAAGCTTGTTTTAAGTCAAAGGGCCTACTATTCTTAAAAACCAGAAAGAGGATTTAGTCTGGGACGATTTATTATCAGAAGAATATTGGGCTCGATTGTCACATTTTTTGTGATACTTACGCTCTCGTTTTTTATGGTGAAGCTCGCACCGGGCGGACCTTTTTCTCGAGAACGTGCCTTTCCTCCTGAAGTTCTGAAGAAGCTTGAGGAAAAATATGATCTCGATAAGCCGATTTATACGCAGTATTGGCTGTATATGAAGCGGGTGGTCTTCGAATTCGATCTGGGACCTTCCACTCGCTACGCAGATCGATCTGTTAACGAGCTTATCGCAACCAAAGTTCGTTACAGCATGACGTTAGGATTTGGAGCGATGGTGTTTGCGCTGCTCCTGGGAATAACGGCGGGACTGACGGCGTCCTTAAATCACAACAAGTTTTTGGATTATGCGCCCATGGGGATGGCCATGGTGGGTGTTTCGGTGCCCGATTTTGTGATGGCCTATATTTTGATGATCATCTTTGGATTAAGTCTTAATTGGTTGCCGGTCGCAGGGGTCGAAAGCTGGCAGGGCTATGTTCTTCCTTGCATCACTTTGGGATTTGTCTATGCCGCCTCCATATCGAGACTTACCCGAGGCGGTATGCTTGAAATTTTGGGGCAGGATTTTATAAGAACGGCAAAGGCTAAGGGATTGCCTAAGCATGTGATTTTGCTTCGACATAGTTTGCGTGGAGGTTTACTGCCTTTGGTCTCTTATTTGGGCCCTGCTTCGGCCGGCATTCTAACGGGAAGTATTGTTGTCGAAGAGATTTTTTTGATTCCTGGAATTGGGAAGCTCTTAATCGAGTCAGCGACGAATAGGGATTATACGCTAGCTTTGGGATGTGTAATTGTTTTTGCTTTGCTCATTTTGGTTTTTAATATGGTCGTCGATCTTGTTTATGGATTTTTGGATCCTCGAGTGAAGTATGAATAAGCCGCAGGATTTTCAAAAAGGGAATTCGCTTTGGAAGGATGCCTTTAAGCGCCTTATCAAAAATAAGGCTGCCGTTGCTGGATTTCTTTTCTTTGTTTGTATGCTGATGGCAGCTGTTATGGGTCCAATTATTTCGCCTTTCTCCTACGAATTTCAAGATTTGGATCGAGTGAATAACCCTCCCATCGTTCGCAATATCGACAGCTTCGAAATGGATTACGGTCTTCCGCTTGTGAAGGATGATTACGTTTGGATGGGCGGCGTTTTCTGGAATTCGAGGCATTGGTTTGGCACTGATGATTTGGGACGCGATATGTTAACGAGGCTTCTTTTTGGAGCTCGAGTCTCTTTGGCGGTAGGCTTTTTGGCTGGACTCGTGAGTTTGTTGATTGGTGTTCTTTTTGGCTCGATTGCTGGATACGTAGGGGGCCGCCTGGATAATATTATGATGCGCTTTGTGGATCTACTTTACAGCATGCCTTATATGTTCTTTGTCATTTTATTGATGGCGATGGCGGGTCGTCATTTTGTATTATTGTTTGTGGCCATTGGTGCCGTGTCGTGGCTGACCACGGCTCGAATTGTCCGGGGCCAGGTGATTACCTTAAAAAATTTGGAATTTGTTGAGGCGGCCTATGCTTCAGGAACGGGTCATTGGGGAATTATTGTAAAACATTTAATCCCCAATACTTTGGGTCCCATTATTGTTTACTTTTCACTGTTAGTTCCGCGGGTGATGCTGGAAGAATCTTTTCTGAGTTTTATTGGCCTTGGCGTGCAAGCTCCCATGTCGTCATGGGGCTCGATGGTTGCGGATGCGCGGAGTGTCGTACTGATGTATCCCTATATGGTTATCATTCCTGGTTTGGCCCTGACGCTTACACTTTTTAGTCTCAACTTTCTTGGCGATGGACTGCGCGATGCCTTGGATCCTCGATTGAAAGGAAAACAATAAACCCATGGCGATTCTGAAAGTTTCAGATTTGGTCGTGGAATTTCATACCGATGAGGGGATTGTTCGGGCTGTTGACCGTTTAAATTTTGAGTTGGAGGCAGGAGAAGTCTTAGGAATTGTAGGAGAGAGTGGTAGCGGAAAATCTGTAAGTTGTTTGACTCTTATGGGGTTACTGCCCATACCGCCCGCCAAGATTCGGTCGGGCAAGATTCTCTTTGGAGATAATGATCTTCTCAAATATTCCAACGCTGAGATGCGAAAGATTCGAGGACATGAGATTTCCATGATTTTTCAGGATCCCTTCACGTGTTTGAATCCCTATCTCAAAATTTCGACTCAATTGATGGAGGTGATGGAGTTTCACTCCAAGAAAACTCCAGCCGAGGCCAGACGACGGTGTCTTGAAGTTTTGGAGCAGTTGGGGATTCCGGATCCGGAACTTCGATTCAATTCTTATCCTCATCAACTATCGGGGGGCCTTAAGCAGCGAATTATGATCGCTATGAGTTTGCTGTTGCAGCCGAAGATTCTTATTGCGGATGAGCCAACGACGGCTCTTGACGTAACCATTCAGGCGCAGATTTTGGATTTGCTAAAGCAAATTAACAAAGATCACGGGACATCGATTATTTTGATTACGCACGATATGGGGGTCGTAGCGGGACTCTGTGATCGTGTGCAAGTAATGTATGGAGGTCGACTTGCCGAACGTGGAAGTTCGGATGATATATTTTATCGAACACGGCATCCCTATACAAAAGGCCTTTTATATTCCATTCCGAGTCTTACGGTTAAGCCGGGGGATCGACTCGATCCGATCCCGGGTGCTCCTCCAGACTTGACTCGGGTCGGCGACTTTTGTGCGTTTGCTGATCGTTGTGATTTTGTTCAGGAGGATTGTCGAACGCATCGACCGCCTGTTACCCAATCCAATGAAGATGGCTCTCATTGGTTTGAATGTTATCATCCCGTAGAAGGGGAAAAGAATGCTTGAGGTAAAGGATCTCAAAGTTCATTTTCCGGTTAGTCGTGGAGGTTTATTCTCCAAAGAAACGCGATTCGTAAAAGCTGTGGATGGCGTGAGTTTTGATTTGAAGCCAGGGGAAACCTTGGGCTTGGTGGGTGAGAGCGGTTGTGGAAAGAGTACGACCGCAAGAGCTATTATGCAGCTCATTGAGGCAAGTGGGGGGTCTATAAAGCTTGGTGGTCAAGAGCTGATGGGCCTTACGGGAGTTCAGCTCAACAAAGTCCGTCAGCAGATTCAGATGGTTTTTCAAAACCCTTTTAGTTCGCTAAATCCTCGTATGACGATCGCGGAGGTTTTGTCCGAGCCGCTTAAATCTTTGACTTCATTTACCAGCAAGCAGCGATTGGACCGCATTCAATATCTGATGGAAGTTGTGAATTTGAATCCTAAGTTTTTGTTCCGCTATCCTCATGAGTTTAGTGGGGGACAGCGACAGAGAATTAATATTGCCAGAGCTTTGGCTGTCGAACCAAAAATCGTTGTCTTGGATGAGCCGGTTTCCGCATTGGATGTTTCGATTCAGGCGCAGATCATTAATTTGTTGCAGGATTTGCAAAAGCAATTTGAATTGTCATATTTATTTATTGCTCATGATTTGTCGGTTGTTAAGACTCTAAGTCATCGCGTGGCTGTCATGTATTTGGGTAAAATCGTAGAAATCGGAGACACGTCGACGGTTTACGATGAGCCGCAACATCCCTATACCCAGGCCTTACTTTCGGCGGTTCCGATTCCAGATCCCAAACGTGAGCGAGAAAGAAGGCGGATGTTGCTAACGGGTGAAATTCCTTCGCCAATCAATTTGCCTCGGGGTTGTAGTTTTAATCCACGTTGTCCTAAGGCCTTTGCGCGCTGTCGGGTAGAGGAGCCAAAGCTAGAACCAAAGACCGTCTCATCCAAAGCCTCCTGTCACGCTGTGGCTTCTATTTAATTTTTTTTGATACCTTGAGATTAATCAGAATTCATTCCCCCGTTTGCACGAATAACTACGTTTTTTCCGTCACCATTTGGCGTTGTCCCCGGGAAGCTGGACGGACTGTATCAATGATACAGTCCCTTACTAATGCTGCGCATTTGCTTTTCGGATGTTCAAAGTTTCTTGCGTTGAGCTAGTAGGCAGAGCAGTCCTTGATTTGATTGTTATTCGCAATCTGCTAGCTTCTTACTATGAGTTTTAAAACCGAAATTCCTGACGCCAGACAATTTCCTCGTTACTCGGGGGTCTGCAGTTTTTTTAGATTTCCGCTCTCTCCGCAGCCTAGAAAAGTAGATTGGGTTTTGTATGGCGTTCCGTTTGATTTTGGAACTAGCTATCGGCCAGGAGCAAGATTTGGATGTCGATCCATTCGAGAGCAGTCGGCTTATATCAAACCCTATCATTTGTTCTATAAAGAAGATCTTCGCGAGCGTTTTTCTATAGTTGATGGAGGAGATGCCCCCGTAGCGCCTTATGATTTAGAAAAAAATCTTAGCTTACATGAAGAGTTTTCGAGCGCCTGGCGGGCGCAAGATGCGAAGACCTTTGCCATTGGAGGAGACCACAGTATTAGTGTGGGAAATATGCGAGCGACATCAAAGGCCTTAGGCAAAAAGCTGGCCTGCATTCACTTTGATGCTCATACGGATACGGTGGATCGCTTATGGGATAACGCCTATACCCATGCTTCGCCGATTCGGCGAGGCGTGGAAGAGGGATGGCTGGATCCAAAGAAATCAGTTTCGATAGGTATTCGTGGTCCCGTGAATAGCGCGACAGAATTGGACTGGGGACGAGATCAAGGTCTTGAATATATTTGTATCGAAGATTTTCGCGAGAAGGGCTTGGATCTTCTTAGGGCCTTTAAGAAAAAAATTGGAAATGATCCTGTTTATTTGACCTTTGACATCGATTGTATGGATCCCGTTTTTGCGCCTGGCACGGGAACGCCCGCGATCGGAGGCTTCACGACGGCAGAAATTATTTCGGCTTTAAGAGTGTTTAAGGGAATCCAGCTCGTGGCTGCTGATATGGTCGAAGTCGCGCCTGGACTTGATCCCACACAGGTCACCTCCTTGCTAGCGGCTC
The DNA here is from genome assembly GCA_002787535.1 of Deltaproteobacteria bacterium CG11_big_fil_rev_8_21_14_0_20_45_16. Taxonomy (GTDB): domain Bacteria; phylum Bdellovibrionota; class UBA2394; order UBA2394; family UBA2394; genus 1-14-0-20-45-16. The sequence goes on along the minus strand of PCXB01000048.1, from coordinate 14,129 downwards.
ATTTGGTGTTTGAGATTCTCTGCTTATAGACTCTAATGATTTCGATTAGACTTCTTCAGAATTGACAGCATACAGGCCGTCTTTAGTCGTTCGTTTGACGTGATACATCGCGCGATCCGCTGCGGCGATCAACGCATCGATGCTGCCAGCATCTTCAGGAAAGGTCGATATTCCAAAACTTGCTGTAATTTGAATATTGAGGTTTTTATTCTTTAAAAAGACATGACCGCGAAGATCTTCGATCGCTCGCTGGACGACTCGGATGGCATCTTTTTTGGGAGTTTTGGGCAGAACTAGAACAAACTCATCTCCACCGTATCGAATGCCGATATCGGTTGTTCGAATTTGATGAAAAAGGAAGTCTCCAAATTCTGATAAAAGTTGCGAGCCAGCCATATGGCCATATTTATCGTTTACCAATTTGAAATCATCTATATCAATAAACACGAGCGAAAGACATTCATCATAACGTCTTGCTCGCGCGAGTTCTCGTTCCAGAACCACCGGAAGGTAGCGCGAATTATAAAGCTGAGTAAGGTCATCCGTAATCGTAAGATCCTGAACTTTTTGATAGTTGGTGGCATTTTCAACAGCGATAGCGAGATAATCAGCAAAGGTTTCTATCAAAAGAAGTTTTTCCCGAGTCAGCGGTGGTTCAACTTCGGTCGTCACAAAGACAAGAACTCCCAAGACGCTACCTCTCGAAACAATAGGAAGGCAGATTAGGCTCTCTGGACCCGCGACAATATAGGAATCGATTTCTTCGTCATATTGTTCGTCTTCAAGCGGGTTTTCTACAAGACGAGAGCGCCCTCTCTCCAGGCAGGAGCCAATAATGCCTCGTCCAATGAGGTAGCTCTTTTTGGTTCTTGAAGTGGACTGAGGATATTGAAAGTAAAACTCGCTAGAACCTGGGTCGACAAGAACGAGACCCAGATGGGGGGTTTCGACAAGACTGCCAAATTTGGAGATAACAAGTCTTAAGATCTCCGAGAGTTCCAAGCAAGAAGTCAGAGTTTTGCCTAAAGAATCAAAAATCTTCAGCTTTTCAACCGTCTGGCGAAGTTCAAGAATTACCTGATTCTCCTGAAGGTGCTTAGGATAGGCGAGGCTCCGAAGGTCTTGAGCGACGTCTTCGGGTTTCTTTTTAACTTTTAATCTCTTCTTTTCGCTCATTACCCCCTCGACACCGTAATGGATTTCTCGAATAGATTTCCAGGCGTGATTAATCATATTATAGAGGCGTTAGCTGTTATGGAAAAGATTAGAAAAAACACGGGTCGAATCGGGGTCTTATGTTCCGGGGGCGACGCACCAGGAATGAATGCTTGTATACGCTCAGTTGTTAGGACGGCGTATCGTTATAAGGCCGAAGTGATCGGAATTCGAAACGGTTTTCAAGGAATGATTGCCGACGATGTGCTCCCCTTATCACTGCGTTCGGTTGGCAATATTATTCAGCGTGGCGGAACGATCCTGGGAACATCGCGATCCAAAGAATTTTTTACGCGAGATGGGCGTAGGCGCGCCTATCAAAATCTGGAGCGATTGGGCATTGATCAATTGGTTGTCCTTGGTGGTGACGGAAGCATGAATGGAGCGGCTGAGCTTTCGAAGGAGTTTTCCATCAAGGTCGTGGGCGTGCCCTGCACGATAGATAATGACCTGGAAGGAACGGATTTTTCGATTGGCTTTCATACAGCCGTTGAGACGGCTGTACAAAGCATCGATAAGATCCGAGATACGGCGGATTCGCATGGGCGAGTGTTTTTGATTGAAGTGATGGGTAAGAACACGGGGCATATCGCCCTTGAAACCGCGCTGGCTTGCGGGGCTGAATATGCGGTTGTTCCTGAAGAGCGATTTAAGCTTTCGGCTCTTGTCAAAAAAATTGAGGCTGGCGTGCGTCGCGGAAAGACGGGAAGTATCGTGATTGTTTCCGAAAAAGCTAAGCCTGGTTATGTCTTGGAGCTAGCCGAGTCACTGGCGCCCAAAATCAGCGTGGATGTTCGAACCATGATTTTGGGGCATTTGCAGCGCGGCGGGAGCCCGGCGAGTTTTGACCGAAATCTTGCTTCCAGATTTGGGGCGATGGCTGTAGAGCTTCTTCAGAAATCAAAAACCCGGGTCATGACGGGTATACGTTGTGATCGGATGCAGGCCGTGCCTTTCTCCCATATTGTGGGTCGTAAGAAGCCGGCATCCACGGATGTATTGGAGCTAATTGATAGTTTGTCAGTCTAATGATGAAGTCTAAGTTTATATTTATTACCGGTGGTGTTGTCTCAAGTCTTGGAAAGGGTATCGCCGCAAGCTCGATTGCTGCTCTTTTAGAATCCAAGGGCCTTCGCGTGTCCATGGTCAAAATGGATCCTTATATCAACGTAGATCCGGGCACGATGAATCCTATCGAACATGGCGAAGTCTTTGTTACCGATGATGGCGCCGAAACTGATATGGATTTGGGCCATTATGAGAGGTTCACCAACGCCGTTATCAAAAAAAGTAATAACTTCACCTCAGGTCAAATCTACGATGCCGTAATCGACAAAGAGCGACGTGGGGATTATTTGGGGGGCACGGTTCAGGTCATTCCTCATATTACGAACGAAATTAAAGAGCGCATTGTCCTTAACGCGCGTGATGTTGATGTCTGTATCGTCGAAGTAGGGGGGACGACAGGAGATATCGAAAGCCTTCCGTTTTTGGAGGCGATTAGACAGTTGCGATCCGATTTGGGACGCGAGAATACTTTGAATATTCATTTAACTTTAATTCCCTATATTCGTTCGGCTGGTGAGTTAAAAACCAAGCCCACTCAGCATTCGGTGAAAGAGCTTTTGAGTATCGGGATTCAGCCGGATATTTTGCTTTGCCGAACCGAAAAGCCACTGGATCATGATATCCGACGTAAGATTGCGCTATTTTGCAATGTAACCGAAAACTGTGTGATTGAGGCCATCGACGTACCGCAAGTTTATCAGGTGCCCTTGAGATTTCATGACGAGGGTTTGGATGAAAGGATTTCGGAAAAATTAAATATTTGGGCTAAGAAACCAGATCTCGAAAAATGGAAGCAGCTCGTTCATCGAATTGAGAATCCTAAGCAGACTATATATCTGGGTCTTGTGGGTAAGTATATGTCGCTTAAAGAATCTTATAAGAGTTTGAGCGAGGCCATTCAACATGCCGGGTTTTCGTTGGAGACCGAGGTCAAAATTCAGTATCTCGATCCAGAGGAAATGGAAAAATCCAAGGATCTGTCGTCGTTTTTCAAATCTGTTCAGGCGATAATTGTTCCAGGGGGATTTGGTCATCGGGGCGTGGAAGGCAAAATGCTCGCCATTCGCTATGCTCGCGAGCGTAAGATTCCTTTTTTGGGCATTTGTTTGGGAATGCAGCTGGCATGCATCGAATTTGCACGCAAAGTTTTGGGGATCGAAAATGCCAACTCACAAGAATTTGATCGTGACGGCAAAGAACCAGTTATTCACTATCTGCTGGGTCAAAGCGATGATATCAAAAAAGGCGGGACCATGAGACTGGGGGCCTATGCTTGCGAGTTGGAAAAAGGCAGTTTGGTTTCTAAGCTTTATGAAACTGAGAGTATCCAAGAGCGACATCGTCATCGTTTGGAGTTTAATAACAAATACGAAAAGGCTTTGGCGGAAAAATCTTTTGTGGTGGCAGGTCGCTCGCCGGATAAAAAACTAGTGGAGATTGTTGAGCTGAAAGATCATCCCTTTTTTGTGGGCGTTCAGTTTCATCCAGAATTTTTGTCTAAGCCGTTTAAGCCGCATCCGTTATTTGTTGGCCTGATTGCCAAAGCGCGAAGTTCCGCCTCGGCTTAAGCTATCAGACCAAACAAAACTTTTTTTAAATTAGGCGCCCTGTTGGCAAGGCTGTGAACCCAAAAACAAATCTGAAATATCATCCAATCGGATGGCTGAAGAAAGTTTCTTTCCTCCGGCAGTCCAAAAGCTTCTGACTCGTTGCTCCGCCGTTGTTGCACTTCCAACGCTAGCGGCAGGATTTGTCTTTTGAATAAAGGCTGGGAAGAAACTTGGATGCATATAAATGCCTTGAGCTGTTTTAATCTGTTCTTCAGTTAATTCATCGGCAGAATTTAATACAATTTCTCGCCCGCTTCCGTCAATAACAACGATCTGAGAGGCCTTATCAAGACTGATGGGTAAGTCTGGATTAAAGATGGTTACTCTAGATCCGGCTGGAATAGTTTTTTCAAATTCTCCGTAGCTTGGCGTTGATTGAGAGCTGTAGCCAAAATTATCAGCAGATACCTGATAGGTTACAGACTGAAGTACTTTTTGCTTCATCGTAATGCTGCCATCGCTGTTTAGTGTCATCGACATACTGTCCCCGGTCTGTTCATTAAGGGCCTTTAGAAGTCTCTTTTTATCCGCAACGGATGTTTTGTCGTCGAAGTAGATGGGATTAGCAACAGCGGCGGCTGGTTGAGATTGAAGCTCCTTGTAAAATGCAGAATCCGAAGTCGAAGTAGTGAAGTGAACAGCTAAATCTCCTTCTCTTTTAATTCGAAGATGAGACTTTCCCTGCATGGCTTGGTTAATCATATGAGCATTTAGAATGTTGTTGTAAGCTTGTGTTTCAACGCCGTTTGCAGACTGCCCAAAGTGTAGATCAATTTTTAAATCGCGCTTCATCGTACTTTGATAACTTGCAGCTGGCTTTGTAAAAGCCTCGTTGGCGGCGGCTGAAGTATCTGGAGCTGTTTTGGCAAGGTTGTTCATATTTTGAAGGTTAAGGGCTCCGTTGGAACCGTAAAAGGCTTCAAAGCCTCGGTTAATCGTATCGATATTGCCGGACCTCCATACGGAATTAACTTTCGAAAGATCGCTCAATTGAGCAAAGCTTGGCTGGCTTACAAAAAAGCCACTCAGTCCAATAACGAGCACTTTAATATTCATGCTTATAATTTGATTCATCTCTTATCCCCTTCCCTAATTAATTTAGGTCGGCCCTCAATAGAGCAAGAGCTGTGCCAGTAGTTTTTGAGCTCAAATAGCCAAATTCTAGTGTTTTGAAGGCTAGGGGATGGACCTTTATGTCCCACTTGATTATAAGAGTGGGTCATGAAGATCATCGCTGGAAAGTGGGGTGGCCGTGAGCTGCCTCGACGGGTCAATCCCAAAATGCGGCCGACCTCGGACAAGGTTCGGGAGGCGATTTTTGGTATTTTGGAAGCAAGGAAGCCCGCAGAATGGGAGAAGACGCGGGTTTTGGATTTGTTTTCTGGAACGGGGGCGCTGGGATTTGAAGCGCTTTCGCGAGGCGCCGGTTTTGTTAGTTTTGTTGATAATCACCTTAAAACAACCAAGGAAATTCAAAAGAGCCTTCAAGAGTTTGAACAAAGCGATAATGCAGAAGTCATTTGCAAAGGTGCTTTAGATGCCATCACCTGGCTCAACAAGCAAGGACGCGAGTTTGATTTGATTATATTGGATCCCCCTTATCGTGAGGATTGGGTTCTAGCGACTTTAAATAGACTGCACACCGAGCCTATCCTTGCGAGCCGTGGTTTAGTCGTTGCTGAGCATGACAAGAGGGAGTCTCTTAGCCGAGTGGAAGGCTTTTGGACGCTGCTTAACTCCCGTCGCTATGGGGATACTTGCATAAGCTTTTTTTGTCCGAAGAGATCCGAGAGTTTTTGGAAGAACTATTTTCCGGAGGAAAGATAATTGTCAGACTATAAAGCATCTGGCGTGGATCGCGAGGCGGCTGCCACTTGGATTCAAGAATTGAGTCCGGCCATTCAGTCCAGTTTTCGACCTGAAATTCTAACGGGTATTGGTGGCTTTGGTGCTGCCTTTAGAATTCCGGAAGCTATAAAAGATCCTGTCTTGATGGCGACGACTGACGGCGTTGGGACGAAGTTAATGTTGGCTGAGATGGCAGGCGATGAAAGTTTTTTTGGTATAGGCATCGATCTCGTTGCCATGTGCGTGAACGATCTTTTGGCCTGTAGGGCCGAGCCTTTGATTTTTTTGGACTACCTGGCAACGGATCGGTTGAACCGATCACGGGCAACCCGGTTGATTAAGGGAGTTGTCGAGGGCTGTCGACAGAGTCTTTGTTCCTTAGTGGGTGGTGAAACGGCTGAGATGCCTGGTTTTTATTCTTCCAATCGCATGGATGTGGCGGGATTCTCTGTTGGTGTTGTGGATCAGTCGAAGCTTTGGAAGCGTGATCTCATCAAGGCAGGCGATATAATCTTGGGAGTGGCTTCGTCGGGATTTCATAGCAACGGTTATTCCTTGGTTAGAAAACTTTTAATTAAAGAAAATTGGACTTTGGATTCTCAAGTTGAAGGTGAAGTTTTGGGTGAAGCCATTCTTAAACCTACAAGGCTTTATGTCCGAGATCTCTTGCCGATATGTCTTCAGGATGACGTGAAGGCCGGGGTTCATATAACTGGTGGGGGCCTCGTCGAGAATCTCCCACGATCTTTTCCGAAAACTCTTAAGGCCAAAATTGATACGGCCAATTGGGAGAGACCATCGTTGATGCAAGCCTTTGTTGAGCGCTTGAAGGTTGAAAAGAAGGAAGCGTATTCGACATGGAATATGGGCGTTGGCTTTTGCTTAATCGCCACACCTAAAAAGGCAGATGAGCTTTTAGAACATTCGCCAGAATTATTTTTCCGTGTTGGGGAATTGATCGAAAGGAATCCGCAAGATCAAATGTCGGTTGAATTATGCTGACTCGTTGGGCTGTTTTTGTTTCGGGTGAGGGATCAAATCTTCAAAATATTTTAACCTTGGAGTCCGAAGGGGAATTGAAATCCCAGTCTATCGAGCTTGTGGTGGCCAACAAGAGTTGTCCGGCTATCGAAAAGGCTCAGAGATACTCCAAAAATAATGTCGTCGTGGATTTTCGAAACCCAGAAGTTTGGGCTGAACTTCTAGAGGTATTGAATCAGGCGAAAATTGATAAAATATTTTTGCTTGGCTTTATGAAGATTATTAGCTCTGGGTTTATTCGTTCGTGGGCTAAGCCAATTGTCAACCTTCATCCAAGTTTGTTGCCGCAGTATAAAGGCCTTCAAGCGATTGAGAGAGCCTTTGTGGCCAAGGAAGAGCGGATGGGGGTGAGCTTGCATGAAGTCGTGGCAGAATTGGATTCTGGGCCGATTCTAAAGCAGGCGGAGCTTTGGCGTATCCCTGGCGAGTCGCTAGAGGTGCTAACGGAGCGATTTCATAAATTGGAGCATAAATTGGTGCGAGATTACCTGCTCGATCTTGATATTCGACCTTGAAAGCTTGAAAAGCAATCGTTTAGGCTAAGGGGGTTGATGGTGTTTGATTATATTGTTTTAGGAGACTCCCAACCAGAAGGCTTATTATTAGCCGCTGGCTTAGCTCGCCGCAGCTATCGAGTCGGACTTTTGCCTTCTAAGAACCTTGGCGAGCTGCCACCCCAGGATTCATGGCCTATCGAATTTCCCGAAAATTTAGGAAGCAAGAGACTGGATGAGCTCTTGTTCAAGGTTGGATTTTTTCGCCTTGAAGAGTCGGGTCTAAGTCCTCACGAGAATCAGTATCAAATTCTACTAAAGAGACATCGCTTGAATTTAAATGGAAGTATGGGGCGGTGGCAGCAGGAAGTTGAGCGGGAGTTTCCACGCGAAGCCCAGGTCTTAGTCGAGTTTCGAAAGAGCCTGAGGTCGGCTCCCGTCAACGGCGCCAAGCGGAAGGGGCAAAGTCTCCAATCCCTTGCGGGAACGCAATTGGCGCTCAAACAGTTTCTCAGTTTAGATGGCGCGCGCTCGCGACCTGGGCTGAGTCATGCTCAGGCTTTGCAGATGAGCGTAGAAAGCTGGTCTAAGGATGAAGCTAAGACCTATCGAATGAATACCAAGCTTGAGCAACCTTTGAATCAATATCTGACGGAGCATGCCCGCAAATGGGGTGTACAGGTGCTTGAGGAAGCCGTGGATCTGAAGATGAATTGGACCGATTTTGAGCTGGCCGAGGGCGTTCGTTCCAAAAATGTCATTATCAATTCACTGGCGGCTGGGAGAGCTTTGGCGAAACTTCAGCCAACAATTTGGGATCAAAGCATTAGCCACTGGTTGTATTTTGATCGATTGAAATTGCCCCTAGACAAAGTTCCTGAGCCACTTTGCGATCAGGCTTATTTGCAGCTAAATGAGGATTCGAATTCAGCCTATAGCCTCAAGCTTACTCGGGATAATTTGCGAGATCAGGCGATTCTTACGCTTGGAATATGGTTACCTTTCTCGGACTCCAAATACTGGATTGAAGAAATTGAAAGGGCTCGAGATCAATTGAAAAAGTTTATGCCTTTTTTACCAGATGGCGCCTTCCCCGAAATTCCGGAGCTTTTGGATCTTAATGAGAAGAAGGGCGAATGTGTTCGTCGAGGTGAGATCGAACGACTTGAATTTTCTCAAGCGACTCCCTCTCGATGGAAAAGAATAGCGAAGAAAATTTGTGGGCAATTTGGTCGAAAGGAAAATAGTGCGCAATTGTCTAGAAGGATTTTTGTCTCCGCGCCTTATCTCTTAGGCATGGATCGGAAGCAGTCTTTAAAAGCCTGTCTTGAGTATCTGGAAGACAAAGAACGTAGGCGCCCCGCCGCAACGGCCCTGGGTAGGCAGTTAAAATGACTCTTGTTTTGTCTTATTGTCGTCTTCTAGTTATAATAAAAAAAGGAATGAGATGGTGAAATCAAAACGCAAAGCCATCAAGGATCTGGCTCAGTCTAAGATAGTTAATATCTCTGACTATCGTGAATTGCAGACAGGCCAAGAAGCACAGCGGATTGCGATCGTAACTTCGAATCAGGAATATTTTGAAAAGCTGCGCCAAGAATTCCCGACGGCTCTGCATATTGAGCGATTTGACGGACGTTTTGCCTTTGAGCAAAGCTTGAAATCGCAGCAAGAATGGGACGCGGTTCTGTTGGATGAACGAGATCTTAAGGATGAAGCGCTTCAGATCTGTGAAAAAATGAAACGACAAAATCGCCAGGAAGAACTTGTTTTATTCATTCTATCGGAAGACACCTCGAAAGATCGTGTTCGAATAGGTCTTGAAAAAGGCTGCGATGAATGGGTAAGCCGTGTCGAAGATACCAGCGGCATCGTTCGTCTTTTAGATCATCATATCAACTTTTCTCGCTAAGGATAGAGTCCCCGAGCCAACATCGCCGTGGCCACTCGATTGACCGCCAGCATTTGTGCGGCAATTCTCATATAAACCTTACGTTCCTTATGAAAAGTCAAAACCTCTTGAAAAGCTTTGGTCATAATCTTTGCCAATTCTCGATTTACTTCTTTTGATGACCAAAAGAAATTTTGAAGACCTTGTACCCATTCAAAATAAGAAACCGTAACACCACCGGCGTTGGCAAGAATATCCGGTATGACAAAAATCTCGTTTTGACGTTCTCTTAAAATCTGGTCGCCCTCCGGCGTTGTTGGATTGTTAGCGCCTTCGGCCAAAATCCGGCAACGCATTTTCTCGGCGACTTCTTTAGTAATTTGGCTGGCCGTAGCCGCAGGAATTACAATATCCGCGTTGGCGGTCAAAACATCTATCTGACTGCAAGTATCGGCGCCTGGGAATCCCTTAAGATTTCCATGCTCCTTAGCATAGTTCATCGCAAGCTCGATATCGATGCCCTTGGGATTGAGATACCCACCGCTGACATCACTAAGGTGCGTGATTCGACATCCTATTTTGGAGAGTTTGACGGCAGCATGCGTACCGACATTTCCAAAACCCTGTATGGCGACGCTTACGGCATCGCCCAATGGAATTTCTAAATATTTTGCGGCCTCCATCACCGTATAGGCAACGCCACGTCCCGTTGCTTCGGTCCGACCTAGGGAACCCCCGATCGAAATTGGCTTGCCCGTTACGACCCCATGAACCGCATAACCTTTGGCCTGAGAATAGGTATCCATGATCCAGGCCATTGTTTGCTCGTTCGTTCCCATATCCGGAGCGGGAATATCTTGATTGGGTCCGATCATCGAAACAAGTTCGGAAGTGTAGCGCCTAGTCATTCGTTGAAGTTCGAGTCGGGACATCTTTGTAGGATCAACACAAATGCCGCCTTTTGCGCCGCCAAGGGGGAGGCCCATTAGCGCGCATTTCCATGTCATCAACATGGCCATCGAAGCGACCTCGCCGAGATTCACATCCGGAGCGTATCGAATACCTCCCTTAAAGGGTCCAAGCGTATCGTTGTGTTGGACGCGGAAACCCTGAACGACTCTGACGATATTATCTTCCATTCGAATGGGCACATGAATGATAAAGGCTCGATCGGGCACGCGGAGTCGAACTCGAATATTTTGATCTAGTTTCATCAGCTCCGCGACCTCATCAAATTGTTCTTGTACGGCGGTGTAGTGGGGTTCCTTCAAAAAATCCATATCCATATAAGTGCAAAGTTTAGTCCTGGCCATAAGCCTTGAAAAGTGGGTTTTTATAGTATTTTAGGCTACTTATTAGAGGTAGGATTAGAGGTAGGAAGGAATCCAAAAATCAGCTATCACTCGGTAGTTTGGTGGCAAGTTTACTCATAGCCTTTATGCTTTCTTGGGCCGCTCCTGCCCAGCCAGAAGTTGCGGATTTGCCAGAGGAAAAGCTCTTTCCTCTGAGCCTGTCGGCTGCTGATGGAATGTTATTCTTTGTTGTTGCAGGGGCCCAAACCGAATATGTCGAAATGCCGGATGGATCGATGTATGTCCGAAAACCTCAATGGGCGGGGGAAGCTCAGGACGCAAACCCACAGTATGAGGGGATAAGAGAGCAAACACTTCCTTCGGGGGAAAAACACAATTTAAGATTTCCGACCAATTATCGGGCGGTACTTGATTACTGCGAAAGTCTGGGAGAGCCAAAAAGCCTCGATAGTGGATTTTCGTCGCCGGTCCTATTGCGAGCCTCACCTTCGGTGCTGTTAGAAATTATGAGGCGAATAGGATCTCGATCTGATTTAAAAATTGGCGACACCTACTCGCTCAATCGATCTCGACTTCTCCGAGACTTGCTTTTCGGGGCAACGTTTACGTTAACTAAAAATGATTTGCAGGATCTTCGACGTAATTCTCAGGATCCTTCGCCAACACCTGTTGAATTCAATATTCAGATACCAACGACCTCTGTTTTTCCTGGTTGGAAGGGAGAACTCCTTCAATTTTTCTATAAAACGGAACGAACCATTCAACTCGATGAATTGACCTTCGATATTCGGAGTCGAAAAATGACTTTCGACTCCAATTTGGATTTGATTGAATTTGAGATCGTCGCGGACCAGGCGTTTTTGCGCGGACCTATTCATGATATTGGGGAAGTCTTTAGAGGTATTGACTGGCGCGCCTGGGATAAATATCCAGTTTTGCTTTCGGGTATCGTTAGGGGCATTCGTCTAAAATTTAATATCAAACTGGAAAGAAATGAAGACGAGGGCTTTCAGGCATTCTGGTCTATGGACTCTCAAGTTCCGTCGAGTTTTGAAATTAGCTTTGATGACAAAGTGCCACGAGTGGATATGTATCTTCGAAAGCAAGAGCTTTGGTCGAATAAGTGGGTAGAAGGAAATGAACCTGTCGATTTGGAAACGGGAACTCGGCCGGCGATTGAGGGTCGACTTCGTTCGATGGTTTTGAGTGGATTAGGGGGGCGATTTTTGCAAGATAGTTTGAGCTGGGAGATTGAACGCTCATTGGAGTCCGGCAAAGCTCAAGCTAATTATCGCATTGATCTTCAGCATCTTAAGATTCTTCCAACAGGTTCTGAGTTGGCTCTGCGTTTGAATTATCAAACAAGGGGTCGAGCAAGCTGTTTGGATCGTGAAGCTGATTTGCCAAATTCTGTAGCGTCGCTGGACGCAAGACCTGAAAATTCTTTCTTTACGCGAGATAGGAATGAATCGCTTCCGTGGGCGCTGAGCTGGCGGGCGGCAAATTCGCAATGGGAACTGCCGCTGGCCTTAGGAGCGGATTCTAGCGATAAAATGCGTAAGCCCGTGGCCGAATTAATATTTCCGTTGGAAGTGATCAATGTCGCTCTTTACGAAATGTGGTGGAGCGGAGCGTTTTGCAAAAGCTCAGTTGATCTTCCTAGGGACATTCATAATCGAGTTCCCTTGGTTTTGCCGGTCATTCATATTGCGCCTCAGACGCCTCCGCTGCTTGAGATTGTCGATGATGATCACTTGTCGCTTAAGTTGCTATTAGAAATTATGGAGGAGAAAGAGGGTTTTTCGTCTGAATCTCAGAAAGAAAAGAAGATTCTATTTGAAAATGTTGAGGTGGAACTTCTGCTCGAAAAAAACTTAGCAGGCCAAGAATTATTCTTGAAAGACATTCTTATCGGATGGGCCGCTATGAGTGAAAAGGAAAAAAGCTTTGTTCGAGAGTTTCTCGAAACGACATTGACCTCAATTGGAGTTAACTTGTCTTGGAAGAGTGGCAACTTGTCGGCTGTTTCGGTGGTTGAGCCAGAGTTTTTACATCTCGAAAATTTTCTGCCGCTTAGTATTAAGTCCCTGACGAATCTTAGTTGGGATAACACGAATCAGTTTTTTATAGGTCTCGAGCTCAATTCTCAAGCTTTTGAGAGTATCGATCAGGAGTTGCCAGCGCCATCGGAAATTAAACTGCGAACAAGGTTTTTAAAGCCCACGCCTACAATTGTACGTGATCAAGATTTTATAGAGATTCGCTGGGATCAAGAGGAAGCCGTCACGGAGAGAATTTTTTACAGTTATCGCTTGGCTCATGGTGAAGCTAATCAACTCAAATGGTCAAATTGGTCCGGGTTTCGGGAAAGTCGGTCCACTAAGTTCAATTTGGAACGACCTGGTTCGTATGTTTTTGAGATTCGATCGAGATCAGTGTCGGGAGTGGAGGAAACTGTATTAGACAAGGAGGAGCACGAGGGCGAATATCCGCGGCTTCATTTTTCATATGAACCTTCGGCGGATAAGATCGAGCGAAAAGATATCGGATTGCGTACTCGTTTTGTAAATAGATTGCCTTATTTGGTGACGTCAAACGAGGTCCATATAGCGTGGGAGCAGTCTTTTCCTCAGATGTCCGAGGTTCGGTATCAGTACCGTCTGCGTCCTCCGACTTCGAGTATGGCGGGACCGGTTTGGAGTGACTGGAGCGAAATGGCTTTGACAAGTTCCGTGGATCTTCAGCTCGATACGGAAGGTCTCTATATTTTTGAGGTTCGATCGGAAAACGATAGCACGATGGAAACGCCCGCTTTACAGGAAGCTGATTCGGCAGTGTACCAACGAATGGCTTTTTATCATATTGGGCTTCCGGATCGAATATCACCCATTCTAACCGGTGATGTTGAACATGATGATAGCGAGCTACCACGGCTTCGAACGCGAATTCTTGGGCCTGATGATTATTTGCTTAGGAAGCCTCTTGTTAAGATTCAGTGGGAGCAAGTTTTCGAACAGGCGGCGAATGTGTTTTATAGCTATCGATATCGCTACCCGTCGAGAGACGTTAAGTCAGAATTTTCTTGGACGGAGTGGACGGCCTTTGATCCTCGAACAAGTACGGAAGTGTTTTTAGAAAGCGAGGGTCTTTATATTTTTGAAATTAGATCGGCGGATTCATTGCATCGGTTTGAAACTCCCAAAAGAGGGTCTCAAGAGAATCCCGAATACGAACGTATTCGTTTTTATTATCGCCCAGAAATAAAAGTCGAGGCGCTTAGAGATTTATCAGAATGGGAAAAACCTGTACAAAGTCCTGAAAGCACGAGCTCCTCGGACGCAAAAGCGTCCACCGAAACCCGCCAAGTCAATCGCATGAATGCCAAGGGTCCTTTTGGATGTAGCTTAAGCGCTAAACTCGATGAGAGGGCTAGTCGAGCTTCGGGGCCCTTAGCTATATTAATAAGCCTTGGATTGCTTTGGTTATTGGGATTGAGAAGAAAATTGAAGCCAGGTTAAAAAAGTAAGGGACTAGGAGTTTCTGCCCGACAATTTGTGTCCAATTCTTGGAATTATTTAGTCATCTCTGAAAAAGTCTAAAAACCTTGTAATGGGGGGTTGTGCACAATTTGAATTTTCATATTTTGGAT
>PCXB01000005.1 GCA_002787535.1 Deltaproteobacteria bacterium CG11_big_fil_rev_8_21_14_0_20_45_16 | reverse complement strand
CATAAGCTCCTGATCCGGAAAAAGCATCTTGATCAGCTGAAAGGAAAAGAATCCAATCGCGATCATACCGCCATAAATAAAAGATCTTTCTAATAACCAATCAAACGCAATCATGTAGAGGCCTTACTTTATTATACAAGACGAAAGTGGCCCGAGGCGCCGCATCACAGACAAAGAGTGGAATTTCTTTCTAACTTGAAGCTTTCCATTTGATGCGGAGCCGACCTCGATTCTTCCCAGCGTAACTGGCGTGACCCAAATCCGGATAAATTTGGGGCCCCGCATGATCGGGAACATCCAGCCGATATTCTTTCGTTACCGCCAATTTACCATATCCTTTGCAGGATGAGCAGGGCTCCAAGCTAACATAGCCCTTCCCTCGACAATCCTCACAACTCTTCTTCCACCGATAGGCTCCTCGCTGAACTAACCCGTACCCAAGGCCCGCGCAGGTTTTGCAAGTCATTAAGGCGGCACCTTTTCTCCCGCCCTCTCCCTGACACTTAAGACAAACTTCCTCCACGGACACCCTAACATCCAAGCGTTTCACGTCTTTGGCGGCGGGCATGCTCAATTCAAGATCAATATCAAGATTCTCAGCTTGGTCTTTGGCCTTTCTAAGATCTTCCTTTGTAAAGGCTCCTCTTTTTTTCCAGCGCGTGATCGTCGTCTCATCAATCTCAAGATCCATCAAAAGCTTGCGCTGTTTAACAAGTAACTCATCGGAGCATAAGTTTTCGTAGGCTTCAGAGATTTTTTTGAATGACTCTTCGGCAAAAATATCCCCAGGATGCAAATCGGGGTGAAATTTTTTAGCCAGCCTCTTAAATGAATGCTTGATGTCATCAAGGCTAGCTTCAGGATCCAACTCTAAATCAGCAAAATAATTCTTAATCATAGCTCAAGGGGATCTCAAATATTCTATTCCTATTCTATATGAATTGTCGTTGAATGACTGCATGTCATTTATACTCGGCATTGATCAGGGAACGACCGGATCCACCGCCTGCCTCTTAAATGAACAGGCTAAGGTTATCGCCACATCGACATCCCCCGTACCGCAGCACTTTCCTCGACCGGGATGGGTAGAACATCGACCCGAAGAAATATGGCAAAGTTTGACCACTGCGGTTTCTACAACCTTGAATAAAGCAAAGATATCAACAAGGGAAATTACCAGTATTGGCCTTACAAATCAGCGCGAAACTCTAAGCTTATTTCAAGGAAGCAATGCGCTACATCCTTTTATCGTTTGGCAGGATCGTCGGACGTCGGACGCCTGCAAAAAACTTAAATCCAAAGGGAAGATAATTCGATCTCGCTCCGGCACGCCAGTTGACCCCTATTTTTCATCTACTAAGATCGCCTGGCTAATCAAGCACCTCAAGATTTCGAAGCGCTCAAAGGATATCAAGTTTCGTACGATTGATAGTTTTGTTTTAAATCGAATGACAGGAGCCAATGTCACCGAAGCAACAAATGCTCATCGAACTCAACTCGTTAATTTAAAATCGGCCCGTTGGGATTCGGTTTTGCTTGATATATTTGATATCCCTCACACTTTTTGCCCTGAAATCATTGCCTCGGAGGGAATGAATTTAAAAACAAAAGGACTAGATTTTCTTCCAGACGGCATTCCTATCCAGGCCTGTCTTGGCGATCAGCAGGCTGCATTATTTGGACAATTAGCTTGGAAAAAAGGGGAGGGAAAAATTACCTATGGAACGGGAGCTTTTGTCTTACTCAATACCGGCGACAGGCCAGTACATTCTAAAAATTCTCTCGTGAGTACTCTTGCCTGGGAATTTTCAAATGGGAAAAAAACCTACGCTTTGGAGGGAAGTGCCTTTATCTGCGGGGCTTGGGTACAGTGGTTGCGCGATCAGCTTGGATTGATCCGATCTTCTGAAGAGATCGAAAGTTTAGCGAGGGAAGTCACCGACAGCGGGGGTGTCATGATTGTCCCCGCGCTAACCGGACTTGGCGCACCTTTTTGGAGAAGTGAACTCCGAGCAAGTATTCAAGGTTTAACGAGAGGAAGCTCAAAAGCTCATATAGCTCGTGCCTCCTTGGAAGCTTTGTGTTTCCAAAACAGAGCCCTTATCGACGCGATGAAACGAGATGCGTCCCTGAAAAAAACCAGATGGAAAGTTGATGGGGGAGCTGTCAAAAATAATCTATTACTTGAAATTCAGGCAGATGTTCTTAACTGCAAGATTTATCGCCCCAAGAATCTCGAAGCGACAGCTATCGGAGTCGCTCTCTTGGCGGGTTACGCAAGCGGTCTGTATGATCTCCACGAAATTGCTGCGAGCTATGAACCTGAAAGCACTTTTGAAGCCCGCCCACAACAGCACCATGCTTTAAGCAAAACTTTTTCAAGCTGGATGACTCTGGTTAAGAATTCGCCACTGACTAATTAGGGAAGTTGAAGGCTTCCGGAATCTACTTTAACTTCGATCAGAACAGGATAGGCATGGTAACATTCCGTATCGTTCCAGTCCCCTCCCCGACTATAATTTAAATGGGCGCAGTCCTCATTTCCATCGTTGTTTGGTTCACCGCTGGCCCAATTCGAAAAGCTAAAGACTTCCTCACTATGCAGCTTGAAGCTTCCCTCCGAGGCAATATCATCGAGCCCCATCCACACTCGATTTCCGGGAATGATTCCTTTTATAAATTCTAGTTCTTCCTGACTTGTAATGGCAACTCCGTAGGCCTCATTAGCGCCTACGGCGACACCAAGCAGAGCTGCCTGGGTCTTGATCTGCTTGAAGGGAGTGCTTGGCAAAATCATATAGTATTCTGAATCTCCAAACTTTCCTTTATATTGATAGGGAGAGAGTTGGCCCGGCACTTCCATTTGAAGGACGTCCAAAATGAAGAAGTAGCTGTTAATAACATATGAGATTTCATTGGCCGCGTTTCGACTCTCTACTTTGCTCTCATAAAAAATGATGTTGGAAGGTCCGGGAGTAAAATCACCATAACGCCCCAGACTCTTAATCGTACTTCGGGTGCTCTCAAATTTCGGAAGGGGTTCGGTTTCAATCTCTAAACGTATCTTACCATGCTCACCTTCGGCCAAATTAAATAGCTTCCTTTCTATCGGACAGACGGGATCTCCGACTTCCATGGTCGCTGGGTCAAAGCTTAAAGGTAGTTCATTGGTTTTCAGGATCTTTCGATTCTCCGCATCGATATGTACCAAGGAACAAAAAAACTCTGGGCTGGCGCCTGGTGGATAACTAAAGCCTTCTCTTGGGCCACCAAGGTTTAGTGTGGCATCAAGCTCGCCGTGTCCAAATTCCTTATCCATAATTATCGTGTTGATACGCTCAATTTGTGATCCGCTACTCGATTCATAAGTCGTAACCATTTTTACAACGCCAGCTGCATTATTGAGGTTCCCAAAAATGCTCTGAAAGTCGGTGAAGTTCTGAATGAAATCATGATCTCCGACACTCGTTGCAGCCGGAGTTTTGCCATCTATGGGTGAATTGCCCAAGCCCCCTGTGGTGTTCTGTGTTTCTGGATCGTAGGTATAGTTTCCCGTTCCGCCAAGTTGGCCTGACGCGATCTTTCCGTCCAATTCGTTAACTTTATTTTTGAAATCATTGCCATTTATCCCGCCAGGGAAGTAGTAACCATTCCCAAAAAGATTCGGATCAAAGCTTCCGTCTCCATTTTTATCAGGACTATTCCCACAGGCGGAAATCAAGAACGATCCGAGAATAATAAACGAGCCTAAAATTAAATCTATTCGACGAGTAAGACGAAGAACACCAAATGAAAAGTGAATCGCGCTCTGCATTCGCACCTCCAAAGCCAGAGTAATCTGATGCAAGACCCGTGCAGCCAGCAGGGCCTTCAAAAGCCTGAAATACATATAATTCGAGGTTCACTATGCAGCAGGCTTCGTAGTTCCCGCAAAAGCC
Organism: Deltaproteobacteria bacterium CG11_big_fil_rev_8_21_14_0_20_45_16; assembly: GCA_002787535.1. Classification (GTDB taxonomy): domain Bacteria; phylum Bdellovibrionota; class UBA2394; order UBA2394; family UBA2394; genus 1-14-0-20-45-16. Next base: position 31,220 of record PCXB01000005.1, on the reverse strand, counting down.
TTCCAATAACGAGACATTAATCCAACACTCAAACTACTGAGTGGCATAAAGATCGCGCAGATTACGGGTCCAGCCAGGCCGGAAGCTATCAAGACAATACTTGCCACATTGTAGAGTAGAGAAATTCCATAATTTATCTTAATTCGACTATAGGCTCGGCGAGCGCCTTCGATAAAATTGGGGACCATTCTAAGATCCTTACGAATCAGATAAATATCTGCGGATTCAAAATTGGCCTCCCGACTCGTCTGAAACCCCATACTCGCATAGGCCACTTTAAGTGCCCCGACATCGTTAAGGCCATCACCAACAAAAGCGCAATTTGGTTGGCTCAAGATATAGTTTATTTTGTCCCCTGGTTTTTGATCAGCAAGTACGTGATCAAATTCAAACCCAAGCTCTTTCTCAAAAGATTTTACCGACTCAAAATGATCCCCCGAAAGTAAGGACAATGCCTGTCCCTGGGCCCGCAATTGTTCTAAAGCCTGGAGCGCCGTACACTCAGCTCGGTCTTCAAAATAAAAGCTTCCAAGACATCGGTCATTTTTGAAGAACTGGCAGGACATCAAATCTAAATTTTTCAATCCTCGGTTTCCATTTCTGCCTAAAAAATAGGAATCACCAAGGTACTCGCAAGTTAAACCATTACCTGCTTGATCTACGACATGAAGATCAAGCGGATCAAATTTGCAGTTATCATAAATATGAAAAGCTATCGCCCTGGAAACCGGGTGCGCGCTGGTTGAAGCCATGCCATAAATAATATTGGCATAATCAGTAAGCTTAGCCTCTCCCTCAAATTTAGATTCCCCGAGCTGAAGATTCGCTTCGCTAAGAGTCCCTGTTTTATCGAACGCAATTCCACGAAGATTCCGCCAGTTCAAACATCGATCCAAGTTCTTAATTAAATAATGATGATTAAGAGCCTGGCGCCAAAAACTCGCCAACACAAGGGGTCTTGAAAGACCTAAAGCACAAGGACAGGCGGCAATCAAAATGGCCATCGATTTTGAAATCCAATCTTGGCCTCCCCAAAACCACGCTGAGATGGCTATCAGCACGACAAGCACGACAAAAAGATCCATCCAACGACTGGGGGTCTCCACCTCCTTCGTTTGAAACTCACCAGCCGATTTCATAATCCAAGATTCGCTCCAGGTTTTGGTACAGACAGCTTCGATGTCTCCTCCCAAATTCTCCGCCAACACAGGGAGCTCAGCATCCTTTAGATATCTTCGTGGAACTGACTCTCCAGTTACAACGCTTGTCTCCAACCAGCTTTCGGCGCTCAAGAGTTTCGCATCACACGCCAGCGTTTCATTTTTCCTAATCAACAACCGATCCCCGACCTTAAGGCTTCGACCCATTACCCATTCAAAAGCTTGCTTCGAGAAATTGTAGCGTTGGACTTTCTGATCTAATGATTGCCGAAGTTTTTTATGTTGAAATCCAATCAGATATCGGCCCGCTAGAAGGAGAAAGACCAACATGGCAATCGAGTCGTAGTAAACGTCGATGCCCCCACGAATAGTTTGTGCCAAACTAAACGAGAACCCGAACGCAATAGCTGCAACCACAAGAATATCTCGATGCAATCGACCAATTTTCAAAAACCTAAGACTCGATATAAAAAAAGGCTGTGCGGCGTAGAAAAAAATTGGAATCATCAATGCCGCCGAAATAAACCCCAAAGCTTTGGCATCTCCATGCGACATCGGATTGTTCCAGGCCGCCAAGAATAGTAACCCAATATGCATGAGAGCCGCTGCAAGGGCTCCCGCTACACCGAGTCTTAACAACTCTCTAGTTTTCAAGCTCGATCTCAGATCTTCATGGTCAGTTGGACGCAAACAATAGCCCAGTTGATTAATCTTATGTGCGATCAGAGAAAGATGATCTTTAAAACGCAATTCAATTTCGCCGGCTCCGAAATTAACCCTAGCATTCAGACAATTGGCCTCCATCGCCGGAAGATTTTCCAATAGCCAAATACAAGCTGAACAATGCAAGCCTTCGATTGCAAATCGCCCCACCCATTCCCCATTCACCCTGCGACACTGCGATTGAAGGAAGTCATCCTGATCCAAGGCCTCGAGACTTTCGCTTGCGATGCTATCGACTGGCTTTTTGGAAGGCTCATTCTTCTTGTAAAAATCCCCGAGCCTGCTGGCTTGAATGATTTCATAGGCCGTCCGACAGCCAAAGCAACAAAAATCGCTTTCTTCGGAGTCTAGACCACAATGCTTGCAGGAATGATGAGCCGGAATTACAGCCATAACTACCAAAACATCAATGTCAGAGGTTTGTCTAAGATTTCAAAGTGATAGTGCAAATGTTCTATCCAGCCTCGAGCCGCAGCTAACATCAAAGTCGTCCACACGATAGATATAGCAAGGGATAAGATTTCCGATTTTCGTCCTAACACCCTCCAAAGCTTCTTGGATCCCCAAACAATCAATCCTAGCGGCAAGCTCGTCATGAGCAAAAGTAATAACATGCAGATCGCGCCTTTCCAGATAGATTGCGTCGTTGCGGCCACACTCAAAGCCCAACCTACTAACATGCAGGGCAACAGGGAAAATAAGATCCCTAACATAAATGAGCGGCGATTTCCCAATTCATATCTCTGAAAGAGGCCAAGAAGTCTCGACATCATCACAGACCATTTGGAGCTTTTTGGCTTCCTCTTGATCCATCCAAGTTTAAAAATCAGCATGAAACAAAGGACAAAGAGTATTATGAACCCGAGTTGAGAGAAGCCAAACTTCTCACTTGAACCCAAGGCTCCAGCCACAGCTCCAAAGATGGCATAAGGCAGTGCGCGTCCGAGTTGATAGAAAAGCAATCCTCTTAAGCACCCCCACCTTCCCCCATCATCCAAGCGAAGTCCCTGCACGATAGGTCCACACATTGGACCGCAGTGAAAACTTACCCAAATTAATCCAAGGCTCAGGATTTGCAAAAAGGCCGGCTCAATCATCAGATTCATAGCCAAAGATTTTCGAGTTCAAATCTACTTGATTATCGGCATCCACACTGATTTTAATCTTTAAAGGAATCGAACCGACCTCCGAATGAAAGTCCTCTGATTTCATCTTTATGAGCAGTTGTATGCTTCTCTTTTCCTCGGGTTTCAATTCAATTTCACCCTCCGGCAAAATAAGCTCGGCCGAAGGAGGTTCAATCAATTGCCACGACAGTTTCTGAGACTCGTCCAAACGATTTTGAATATTTATTTTGAAATTGTTAACAAACTCAGTCTGTCCCACTTTCTCAAAAAGATTTCTTCCCGCCTCACGATGAAGGCTGGCGTCGATAGATTTCCGCCCAAGTCCAAAAGCCCCCATTAAGAAGCCTCCAATTAAAAAAACTAGCCCATAAATAAGCAGGCGTGGTCGGAAAATAACTTTTGGTTTTTCAGCCATGGCCGCTTGCGTATTATAAGCAATCAATCCGATGGGCTTACCGATTTTGGTCATCACCTCGTCACAGACATCGATACACTGAGTGCAATGAATACATTCCAATTGAAGCCCCGCACGTATATCAATTCCCGTTGGACAAACTTGTACGCACTTATGGCAATCGATACAATCTCCCGAAGTCTGTCCAAGTTTTCCTCGGGGTTCCCCGCGCTTTGCATCATAAGCGACAATCACGGAGTGCCGATCCAACAGAATGGATTGGAGACGTCCATAGGGACACACAAAGGCGCAAACTTGCTCTCGAAACCACCCAAATTGAAAATTAATAAGAACAGCGACAAATAGCATTCCAAAAAATATGCTGGCGTTACTCAGTGGTCCCTCTTGAATCATTTTTATTAGGTGATGTGAGCCAAAAAGATAGGCTATAAAAGTGTTTGAAAGAACCATTGATATTGAAAAAAATAGAAAATACTTGACCAATTTTCGAGGCAGTTTTTTGGAATACTCTTGTTGATTCCATCTCTTTTGAGACAAGCCCGTTCCCTCAAGCCACTGCTCTATGGGCCTAAAAATAAATTCCATAAAAACAGTTTGCGGACACGCCCATCCGCAAAACACTCTTCCAAACAAGGCTGTTAATATCAAAATCGACGCTATAAAAAATAATACAAAACCAAGAAACACCGAGCTTTCATTGGCAAAAAACGTCCACCCAAAAACTTGAAATTTACGATGATAAAAATCGAAGAGAAGAGTTTGCCGACCGTCCCATTGAGTCCACGGTACGCCAACTAGCCAAATGATTAGTGCGTAGGCGGCCCATTTCCGCCTACGATACCAAAGGCCCCTTGAAACTATTGGATAGATCCATTTTCGCTTTCCAGAAGCTTCGACAGTCGATAAGTCGACCGTTCTTGCCATCACTTATTTTCCTCCGGATACAAATTCGCCCTCGGCAGCCTTCCCTTCGACTTCACCTTTTTTATTTAGTTCATGAACGTAAGCAATAACGGCATAAATTTCGTCCGGTTTGAGAATGCCTTTCCAAGGTACCATTCCTTTTTCCGGCACCCCCTTCTCCACCACATTCGCAATCTCCATCAAGCTTCCACCATGTATCCAGTAATGATCCGTTAAATTTGGGCCCACAATGCCCTCTCCTTTTAATCCATGACAACTTGCACAGCGCTCCTTGAACACAAGCTCACCACTTGAAAGCACCAATGGATCCGCGGCCAAGGCTAAAAACTCTTCTTCCGACGGTCTCATATTTTTGGCCGCCCGCAACATTTCATCTCTCTCGTAAGCCGTCCGATCCGTCATATATTCATCCCAGATATTTTTACCGCTTCCACTAAATTGCATCCAATACATATAGACAACGGCAAATGCGATCGTGATTAAAAACTTATACACCCACCAGCGTGGAAGATTGTTATCATACTCTTGAATACCGTCGTACTCGTGATCCCTCATCAACTTATCATCATCTGATTCATTCATGCCCGACTCCTTCGATCCCCTTCAAAGGGAATGTTAGATCGCTTTGATATGTCTTCCCGATTGAGCCCCCAAAACACCCAACCTAGGATTCCTAAGAAAACAACGAGTAGCAAAATAAGGGAAAATCCAGCAAAAGCCGGGTGCGCAATTGACCCTAAAAGATCTCTCATTGGCTTTCTCCCAATTTTAATACGGAATCAGATTGCGCGTCTTTTCCAAGCCGCTGAAGATACACTATCAACGCAACAATTTCTTTCTTCTCGGAATTCTTAACGCCGCCATCTTTGTTCAATCGCCCTGAAAATTCCAAGGCCTGCTTCTCCAAATCCTCCTTTGCAAACTCAATGTCTTGATCGCGATAAGGAACTCCTAACTTTTTTAGAACCTTCAATCGGGTTTCAAGATTCGAAATATCTAAATTTGCAGTCAAAAGCCAAGGATACGGGGGCATCAACGAATTAGCTGATACCGATCGAGGATCCTCCAAATGTCGATAATGCCAAAGGTCCGGGTACTTTCCACCCACTCGATGCAAATCAGGGCCCGTACGTTTCGAACCCCACTGAAAGGGATGATCATACATATACTCGTAAGCCTTCGAGGCCGGACCATAACGTTTAGCTTCTTCTAGAATCGGCCGCACCTGTTGCGAGTGGCAGTTGTAGCAGCCTTCTCGAATATAAATGTCACGGCCCAAGAGTTCCAAGCCAGTATAGGGCCGAACGATAATATCCTTGGGAGCTGAAGCTTGAACAAGAATCATCGGTACGATTTGAACAAGACCACCGACCATTAACGCCATTAAGGCTATCGCCGAAAACACAAGAGGCCACCCCTCAATCAGGCGGTGGACTTGTTTCCAAAATGACGCCTTCGGCTTACCCTCTTTATCGAAAAGTTCAGAAATCTGATCTTCGGGTTTAACAGTAGAAAAATGTGCCGCCTTAATTTCAGTATCGACGAGTTCCGAGCACTTTACGCCCGCGATGCTTCGAAGAAAGTTATAAAGCATGATCAGCACACCGATGATAAACAAACTTCCGCCGATTGCCCGTAGATAATACATCGGCATAATGCTTTTCACCGTTTCCATAAAATCCGGGTAAACTAGCGCGCCTTGATCATCCATTGCCAACCACATCAGGGCCTGAGTAACACCCGCGATCCACAGCGGTACCGCGTAAAGTAAAATGCCTATCAAGCCGATCCAAAAGTGAGCATTTGCGAGCGAACGACTATAAATCGGCCTCTTCCATAGTTTTGGTATAAGATAATAGATCATCCCAAAGGTCATGAAACCAACCCAACCGAGGGCGCCCACATGAACGTGCGCGATGGTCCAGTCTGTAAAATGCGAAATCTTATTAACAGCTTTAATGGACAAAAGAGGACCTTCAAAAGTCGACATTCCGTAAGCCGTAACGGCTGCTACAAAAAATTTAAGAATGGGTTCCTCACGAACTTTATGCCAAGCTCCCCGCAAGGTATAAAGTCCATTGAGCATGCCACCCCAAGACGGAGCCCAAAGCATAATACTAAAAACCATTCCCAAGGATTGTAGCCACTCCGGTAAAGCGCTGTAATACAGGTGATGGGGTCCAGCCCAGATATATATAAAGACAAGAGCCCAGAAATGAATAATGGAAAGTCTATAGGAGAAAATTGGGCGGTCCGCAGCTTTCGGTAAAAAGTAATACATCATTCCCAAAAAAGGTGTCGTGAGGAGAAATCCCACGGCATTATGGCCATACCACCACTGAACAAGCGCATCTTGAGCACCAGCATAAACGGAATACGAGAGCGTCCATGACACCGGCAGCTGAATATTATTTACGACATGCAACATCGCTATGGCCAAGATCGATGCTATATAAAACCAAATAGCTACATAGATATGCTTCTCGCGCCTTATCCAAAGAGTAAGAAGAAAATTTACTGTAAAAATAACCCATATGATCGTTACAGCCATATCAATGGGCCAAATTAATTCCGCGTACTCCCGCCCCTGCGTCCAACCGATCGGAAAACTAATCGCCGCAGCGACAATAATTAGTTGCCAACCCCAAAAATGAATCCGACTCATTAGATCCGAATACATTCGTGTTTTCAACAATCGCTGGGTCGAATAATAGCAAGCTGCAAAAAACGAGTTGGCGGCAAAAGCAAAAATTACGGCGTTCGTGTGAAGTGGTCGGAGCCGTCCAAAGGTCAGCCAAGGTAGGTCAAAATTTAATCGCCAATCGATAAGTTGCGTCGCAATTAACAACCCGACAAGCATTCCGACCAGCCCCCAAATCATCGTCGCCCATAAAAAAGCGCGAGCAATCCAATCATCGAATTTGACAGTTTCGAGTGCCGCCGAGCTATTTTCGATTTTCATTCAATTCCTCCAATAGAATACGATGAGCGGGTGTTTCAAGATCATCCCACTGACCCGAAACAATCGCCCAGGCCAACAAGCCTAAAAATATGATGAGTAGAATAAGAGCTGCAATGATCGTAATATAAAGAGCAGACATTGAGACTCCAGTCTTGTGGAATTTAAATAACCCGAGATCTGACCTAGGTCATAAAATCCAATAAAAGCACCGAGTCAATCTCTACAGGACAGTTGACGAAGCTCGCTGCCGAAAGTTTCTAGATAGTCTCTAGAAAATTTGGTTTTGAGAACATTCTCCGCAATCCAATCTCTATCAATATCCGTAATGCTTTGCTTGACGTAATAAATTCCTTCGCTATTTTGATCGCTTTTCTCGCCAGAAATCCAGTTGATAACAGCAGTAAATTTGTCCTCCCAGTATTCAGAAATCGTATCGCGATAATAGTATCCATAAACGGGCTCATTCCATGCCAGACTCCAAAATCTATCCGCCAATGACTCGATTTTCCCACAATCCCAAGAATCTTGTTTCAATTGTCGATCCATATCTCTTTGAATTCCTCGGTAGGCTGTGACCATCGATCCAATGTAAATAGCATAGGCTTCGTCCAGCGCAGCCAATTGTTTGGATTCAGGCAGATCCCAAAACAAATTTCGCGCTCTACTCGTGATCCATTTTTTAAATCGAGCATAGGAGCTCTTTCGCATAATGTAGTTATCAAGGTAGGAGTGCCAACTTTCATGTGCCAAGATTCCCAAATCAATACTACTTATCGCCTCATAAGGACGAAGACGATTTCCCCCATCTTGAAGCGAATCGCTCAATACTAGTCGCCCCATAAATGATTGATATTGATTCGTCCCAGAGTCCGAAAATTCGATACCCTTGGCCGCCCGCAAACCAAGAAACATGAACGGACTGTTTACTTTAGAGGCTCTTGGAACACGAATGCTCTGCAAATAATCTTCAACCTGCCATTGATAGGCCGACACTGAAACAATCGAAAAAAGTCCGACAATTATCCCCAAGATTGCGGCGCGACGCGCCGCACGAAGAAAGCTCATGATTTCCCCTCTCTTTCTTTCAAAACGAAAGAAATCCCCTTAGTATTATTAAACGAGCTGTAGCGGCTCTGCGTCAATCATTATGAAGACTGTGCAATGTGGAATTGATAGTTTAAGGCTTCACCTCGCTAAATACGGGCTCAAAAAGAGTCGGGTTGCTGTATTGTGTCATCCCTCGTCCGTCTCTAAGGACTTCAGACATCTCATTAATATTGCTGAGGAAAATGCTAAGCTTGTTTCTCTATTTGGACCCCAGCATGGAATCAACTGCCAGACTCAAGACAATATGATCGAGTGGCAAAGCTTTACTGATCAAAAAGGCCGGCCCGTTTATTCCCTCTATGGCAAAACTCGAATCCCAACGCAAGAGTCGCTTCGAGATGTTGATCTGCTGATTATCGATCTATTTGATGTTGGCGCAAGGCTTTATACATACGTATATACGATGAGCTATATGATAGAGGCCTGCGCCAAGGCTGGGGTGAAGGTTCTAGTTTTGGATCGCCCCAATCCCCTCGGTGGTGAGCGAGTTGAAGGCAGTATTCTCGATTTAAATTACAAATCCTTCGTGGGATTGCATCCCATTCCTATGGTTCATGGAATGAGTATTGGGGAGCTGGCTCTTTTTTTTAATAGCCGTTTGGATCTACAGGCAAATATATCAATTTTGAAATGCAAGGGATGGAAAAGAAAGCTGCGATTTACCGAGACAGATCTTTACTGGGCCCTTCCTTCTCCCAATATGCCGAGTTTCCAAACCGCTCAAATTTTTCCTGGCATGGTGTTCTTGGAAGCCACGAGTATAAGCGAGGGTCGCGGCACCACTAGACCATTTGAGCTAATTGGGGCGCCTTTTTTTGATTGGGATGTGATCGAGCGCGAATACAAAAAACTAGCCAAATCCCTCGAACTTAGCCCAGTGATTTTTCATCGGCAGGCCTTTATACCTAGTTTCCACAAGTTTAAAGATCAAACCTGCCTAGGAGCGATTCAGATTCCACGAGAACCAAAGAAATTCTTACCCGTTCGGCATGCGGCCTGCTTGTTGTGGATATTAAGAGCGCTTTACGGAAATAAATGGAATTGGAGTTCGCCGCCCTATGAATATGAATTTGAAAAGCTACCCATCGATATCTTGGCTGGGGGTACGGATTTTCGGGAATGCATCGATTCGCAATCATCACTAAAAAAACTCTTTCAAAAGTGGAAAGAGGACGAAAAAGAGTTTAAGAGGCTTAGAGAAGCATTCTTGCTTTATAACTGAGCCCTAAATTGTGAAGACTTCAAAAATTAACATCATTAATGGCCTAAGCGGATCGAGCGCGCTTTACTATGTTTCTCAGCATTTTCAGCAGGCTTTGATCATTCAGCCGAGCCGCCTCCAACTAAATGATGCTAGTAGGGCCCTAAAATTCTTTTCCAAGAATCCTCAGGTCTTAAGCTTCCCTGAATACTCTCCGGGCTACGACCTTATGCGTGAAGACTCTCAATGTGTTTACGATCGACTGAATTGCCTCTATCAATGCTCTCGGCTTCGCAAAAATTATTTTGTTATCTCTAACACACTTGCGCTAAGCCAAAAGACCCTAGCGCCAAAAGATCTTCAAAAGGCCGAGTTGGATCTAAAGAAAACGGAGCTCATTGATCGAGATGAGGTAATTCGGAAATTAAAGTCATTGGGATACCTTCAAGACGATATCGTTCAGGATAAGGGATTCTTTAGTGTTCGCGGACATCTTTTGGATGTTCTCTCTCCGTATTTGAAGAGTGGATTTAGAATTGAATTTTTTGGGGACGAAATAGTCAGTCTTCGCGAATTTGATCCTGAAAATCAGCGCTCCCTAAGAGAACTAGATGAGATTTCTATCCGAGCCTGCCACGAACTCTATCTCTCAGACGCCGCTCTCGAAATCGGAAAGAAAAAACTCAAAGAACTCGGAGATAGCCGACAAATATCAAGAGAAGATCGAGAACATGTTATCTGGCAGCTAGAAAATCAACGCGACAGCTTGCTCGCCCGCTGGCTACTTCCTGCTTTTCACGACCCCTTGGGCCAGTTTTTTGACTATCTTCCAGAGGAATTCCCTATCATCATAATCAATCCACAAGCTTGTGAAGAAGAATATTTTTCCTGTCTGAAACTAGAGACCAATCAATATGAAAGCTTGGATCGATTAGCTTATTCTCCTAAAGATTTACGCGCCGATCTGGTGCCCTGGTTGTCAAAGGCGACATGCAAAATCGAATCCGAACTTTCCTCGCGAGGAATTAGTTATAACAGCCTTGAGTTCGAAAACCTCCGACAAAGCCTTTCTAAATCCAAAAGTTTCGAGCCGCTCAAACGAATAATTGAGGACCTGACGGAAAAGAGTATCAAAACATCGATTGTCTTTCAGAGTCCAAAGAAAATGCATTCACTTCGTCAAAGCCTTGAGGAAATTTCCAATAGAGTTGAATGGGACGAGGCTAATAGCTTTTCTGGCTTTTATTCTACGAGTTTTCAACGAGCTTTCATTACGGAGAAAGATATATTTGGCATCCGACAGAAGGCAAAAAGCATTTTCGACCAATCGAACGCGGAAGATTTTTTTAAAGAATTCTCTGATCTTAAAGAGGGAGACTATATTGTTCATGATCAACACGGCGTGGGCATCTATCGAGGTCTTCAGACTCTCGAGATAGGGGATCGAACAAGTGAGTTTGTCCAAATCGAATATGCAGATCAGGACAAACTCTATCTCCCCATTTACCGAATTGATCAAATCTCTCGCTACCTAAGCGGCGATGGATTTGCCTCCCCCAAACTTGATCGACTCGGTTCAAATTTATTTTCCAAAAAAAGAGCCAAAGCGAAGGAAGACATTCTAAAAATCGCTCATGAGCTGATAGATGTTGCTGCAAAAAGGCATTCGCTCAAAATTGAGCGATCCCGGGTGGACGAAGATAGTTATCAAAAATTTAGTAACACCTTCGAATATGATCCAACACCTGATCAAGAAAAGGCCATTAAGCAGGTCGAAACGGACTTGTCCCAGCCCAACCCTATGGATCGGCTAGTTTGCGGGGATGTCGGGTTTGGCAAAACTGAGGTTGCCCTTCGAGCGAGCATGTTTCGCATTTTACAAAATCGGCAGGTGGCGCTCTTGGCGCCAACCACCCTTCTTGTTGAGCAACATTTTAATAAATTTAAAAAGAGATTTTTTGATTTTCCCGTTCGGATCAAGCGTCTCTCTCGATTTGTTAAAGACATCGATCAAAAGAAGATTGTTCAGGAATTGGCCGAAGGTAGAATTGATCTGATCATCGGAACACACAGGCTGTTACAAAAGGATATTGTATTTAAGAGTCTTGGACTCCTCATTGTCGACGAAGAGCAGCGATTCGGTGTTAAACATAAAGAACGAATCAAAAAATTAAAAAGTCTGGTGGATATTCTTACTTTGTCGGCTACACCTATTCCCAGAACTCTTCAGATGGCGATCGCGGGCATCCGAGATTTGAGCCTGATTGTCACACCTCCAGAAACACGTGAAGCAGTAGAAACTCGAGTCGGGGGTTTTGACGAATCTCTTATCAGGAACGCCTGCCAACGGGAAATCGATCGCGGTGGGCAAATTCTATTTGTCCACAATCGAATTAAGAGTATCTACAAATTGGAGGCGAGATTAAAAAATCTATTGCCCAATCTTCGGATAGCTGTCGCCCACGGACAAATGCGGGAGACTGAGCTCGAAGATAAAATGAATGATTTCATCCATCAAAAATATGAGTTGCTGCTTGCAACAAGTATTGTCGAAAATGGGATTGACATACCAAATGCTAATACAATGTTTGTCGATCATGCGGAGCAGTTTGGACTGAGCGATCTATATCAGTTGCGGGGTCGCGTGGGCCGATCCAATCGAAAAGCCTATTGTTATTTCCTGATCCATGAAAATCAGAATATCACGGCTGATGCGTCCAAGCGACTGCAAGTTATTCAGAACTGCACCGAATTAGGAAGTGGATTTAAAGTGGCGGCGCATGACATGGAAATCCGTGGCTCGGGCAATCTTTTGGGAGAAGAACAGTCTGGCGCTATTGCCGAGGTTGGTCTCGAGTTATATAATCAAATGTTATATGAAGCCCTTTCGACACTCCGCGATGAGCCAGCTTCAACGCCGCTTCCAGAACTTAACTCGGGTTACAGTTCATATATTCCTGAAGTTTATATTCCCGATCCTGGTGTTCGAATTGCTACCTATAGAAAGTTGAACCGTATTTCGAGTGAATCCGAGCTTTTAAATATGGAAGATGAGCTCTTGGATCGATTTGGACTCTACCCAGAACCGGTCGACAATCTTTGCCAACTTATTCGACTCCGCGTCCAGGCGGCCTTACTTCGGGCGAAGGCCATTGATATTTTTCCAGGACGTCTCAGTCTTGAAATGCGCTCCGATACCAGTCTCGATCCCAATGAAATTCTTAAGACATTTGGTAAACGCTTTAGTTTTGATCCTAAGGGGCGACTTATTTTTAGCTTTAAATCAGCCATGGATGACAGTGAGCTCTTAAAATCAACTAAATTTGATCGCCCAGAGCAATACGATTTCCATCAGATTTCACTTGGCCTAAAGGAGTTGATGTCCCTCATGGGTAGTGATTCCCTTGGTAAAACCGCAAAAGTTTTGCCATAATTCTTCTGAATGATGAAACACCTCTGTTATTTCTGTGTGCCTATGTTGTTCACAGCTTGCAATAACAAGCCCATCCCACCAAAAATGCTGGGACCGGGAATGATCATAGCAAGTGTTGGTGATCGCAAGATAAGCGACAAAGAATTACTCGATCATATTCAAGTCATAGAATCCAAAACTCCACAGGTTCTAAGTACGCATCCCCAAAAGAAGGATTTGTTGAACGAGCTCATCAATTTAGACCTCCTTTACGAGGAAGCAAAGAAGGGGGGGATTCAAAATAGTTTTGAATTCAAAGCTAGAATGGCGGACATCCTGGTTGAGCGCTTAGTTAGGGACTCGGATGCCAAAATTACTGATGATCGAATTGCTAGATATTACCAGTCTCATAAAAAGGATTATGATCAAATTTCAGCGCGACATATCATTACAAAATTTGAAAGTTCCGACTCCGCTGATATCAAAAGATCAAAGTATGAAGAGATCTCCAGATGGCAGGCCGACCTTCTTAAAGCGCCTGATAATTTTTCGGAATATGCCTCGAAATACTCTCAAGATGGCAGTGCGCGTAATGGGGGCGACCTGGGCTACTTTCCGTACGTTCAAATGGTTCCAGAATTCTCCGAAGCTGCCTTCAAGCTCAAAAAGATTTCGGAAATCTCTCCGGTTATTCAAACTAAATTTGGCTACCATATTATTCAACTTACGGGTGACAAAAGGGGGCTTGAATTCCACAAAGACCAAATCAAAAAGGATTTAGTTCGCTCTCAGCGACAGGTTTCTCTACGAAAACTGGTCGCCAAACTTCGCTCCGAGCAAAACATTGAGATCTACGAAGATAATTTGAAAAAGCTTTCCCCTTTGCCCGACATCATTTCCCAGGATCCAGACGCCGTTCTTCCAAAAGATCATATGATTCCCAATCCCGGCAAGGATAAAACTGAGACAAGTCCATGAGTTTTAAAAGCGTAATTTTTGGACTTGCACTATGGCTACTTCTTGCGTGCCAGCGAATGCCCTCGGCAGATGACCCCGTGGCACGCGTCAATGGTCAATCTATTTTGCTAAAGGATTATTTGAGGGTTTACGAAAATTTGAAGCCAAAAGAAAGTAGCTTGTCTGGACAAGACAAAATTCAAATGAAAAATCTTGCCCTTCAGACTCTCGTTAGAAGAGCTGTGGTTCTAACAACAGCTGAGAAGGAAAAGATCATCATTTCCCCAGACGAATTAGAAAAAGGCTTGGACCGATTTCGCGCTGGCTACACGGATCAGAGTTTTAAAGAAAGTTTACTGGAAGGAATGGTCGATGAAAGTGAGTGGAAAGAGCAGGTCAGACAAAGTCTCTTAGTAGAAAAATTGTTCGAAAAATCGAGTCAAAAAATTGAAGCTCCTACCGAGGAAGAGGCTATGGCCTATTTTGAACAAAATCCTCGCAACTTCCGTCGAGCGGGCGAAATTCGAGCCCAACATATTGTCGTCAGTGATAAAAAGCTCGCAACCGAAATTTATACATCGCTCAGTCAAAAAAAAGAAAGTTTTATAGAACTCGCCCGAAAATACAGCATTGGTCCTGAAGGACAAACCGACGCCATTATTGAATTCGAACTAGGCACAATGCCTCAACAGATTGAAGATGAGCTTTTGAAAATCCCATTTAAAAGAGTCTCTTCTATACTAGAATCAGAATATGGATTTCACATCTTCTGCGTTTTAGACCGAAGCGCTGAAATGAACCTTGATTTTGCACAAGTGAAGAGTCGAATTTACGAAATTCTCTATGAACAGCGTCGGCGAGACTGGATGGATAAATTTGAAGAAAACCTCATTCGTTCTGCAAAAATCGAATATAATCGAGAACTCATCCGTTCCCTCTAAAAAATATGAGTTATTTTGGGTACTTAAGATAGTCCACAATCCTCACACTTTCTGATATATATAGAGCCCTTATGGCGCTTTCGATTTTGTTTGCTCTAATCCTTGCTCCCAACCCCTCTGGCTTTACGGAAAAAATCGAGGCGCGCATTGGTGCGCAAATCATAACGTCGACGGATCTTCTCTTGGAAGTTGAGGCTTTACAAAAAGCCGCTTTGGAACAGAAATCAAGCCAGACCTTGCGGAAGGCGGCTATGGATAAACTGATCGAACAGGCCCTCGTTAGAGAGTATTTGAGCAATTTTCAAATGGATGTTTCAAGTCAAGATGTGGAAAGGAAAATTGATTCCATTCGAACGGCCCAAGGCATTCAATCCATTGAGGAGTTTCGACAAATGTTAGAGTCGCAGGGATTATCTTTTAGTGATTTTCGAAAGCAAGTTAAGGAACAAATGCGATTGGCCCAATTTACTCAAATTCTTCAGCGCGATACTTTGCAGACCGTCGATGAGAAAGAGCTTCAGTCGTTTTATAAGGATCATGCGTCGCAGTTCTCTTCCAACTGGGAATATGAACTTCAGGAATGTCTAATTCCCTATGGCGAAAGTCGTGAGAAAGTTACAAAAATTGCAAAAGACTTTCAGAATAAACCCACCACCTTTGGAAAGTGTGTTTCAGATTTTAGCCGAGGCCCTTCTGCCACCAACAAGGGCATGCTTGGAAAGGTTGAGGGCGCCGTACTCCGGGACGAAGTTTCTTTGGCACTAGAATCAAAGAAGCCTCAGCAAATTGTACTTATAGAAATGCCTGGCGCCATACAGCTTCTCAAGATCATTTCTAAGCGTGACTTGGGACCTCGATCATTTGACAAAGTTAAAGATGATATTAGGAACAACATTCTTACCCAAAGAATGAACAAAGCTCGACAGCGTCTCATCACCGATCTTCGAGCCAAGACTTATATTAAGATCGCCTCTTAAATGCTGGGGTTAGACTCCAAAACCTTGGCTCTTACAGCCGGTGACCCCTGCAGTATTGGTCCAGAAGTCTTATTGAAAGCTCTTTCCTCCGTAGTAAGTGAGTTAACTGATAAAAATATTAAATTTAAGGTCTATGGATCGACCTCTAGCCTTCGATCATCAGATTCTCGTTTGTTTGAATCTCTACAAATTCATCCCAACATTACTTGGCATTTAAATGCTGAAAATTTTGCATTGGCAAAGCCAAGTATAGAGAGCGGTCATTCGGCTCTTAAAGATCTTGAAGCTGCAGCAAAATTTGTAAGGGAGCATCCCGAAATCCGCGCCTTAGTCACGGGCCCTGTGGATAAATATTACGTCGCGCAACACCAAAAGCATTTTACCGGACAGACAGGATTTCTCAGACAGCTCTCACCCAATAACCGGGCCATCATGATGCTCGCCGGTCCTAAAATCCGTGTAAGTTTAGTGACCACACATTTGGCGATTAACCAAGTATCGCAGGCTGTAAGCGAAGAATCCATCGTAGCAACAATTGATGAATCGATCGCGTATCTCCAAAAAATTCGGCCAAATCACAAAATTAGAATAGCGGTGTGTGCTCTTAATCCGCATGCCTCTGATAAAGGACTTTTTGGATCTGAAGAAGCCGACATCATCTTTCCAACGTGTGAAAAGCTTCGAAAAAAATATGTTCACGAAATCATCGGTCCACTTCCGGCCGATACCTTATTTATTAGGTATAAGGAATACGATCTCATCATTGCCATGTATCATGATCAGGCTCTCATTCCTCTCAAGCTCCTAGACTTTGAAAGTGCGATCAATATTAGTTTGGGTCTCGGATTTTTTAGGAGCTCCGTTGATCATGGAACAGCTTTTGATATTGCGGGTCAAAATAAAGCCTCATTCTTGAGTTACAAAAACGCTATTCTAGAAGCTCTTGCCTATCTGCGCTAGGTTGCCTGATTTTTTCTAGATCGAAGGCAAGCTTGCAATTCCCGTCTCAAATTATATTCATCATCGGATAAATTCTTAGAACGTAGAATTCGAAATATCGATTGCCTCGCGGCAAACCCAAAGATTTTACCAATATCGTTTGGATTATGATTAAGAAAATTAACGAAACTCCAGATAGCCACTCTGCGGACTCGCCTTTCTTCATGTGACTTAGCACTTAGAATTCTTGGCCACCCCAAGAGTGTCTTTCTCTCAAACCAATAAATTAACTCTTCTCGATCTAGGCTCATAAGGTCTCCTTTGAATTATTTCCATTAATTCAATGCAAGGAGTAGACCCAAGAAGAGCCTCTATCGTTCGTCGCCTACGCTCAACTAAGCGATCGAAAGCCGGAAAATTTTCGGCCCAATCGGGGGTCAGGGCGGTTAAGTGCCAGGTAAATAGCAGAATCTAAGCAAGCACACAGCCAACTTCATCATGCCGTCAGTGGGTTTCTGGGGAAGCAAGTCCTGCAATCGAGACGCAATGAGCGTGGGGCCCCAGTTAAGGCACGCAGAATTACTTTCTGAAATGCTAAGATCGGTTGTGCCGGCCCAGTGATGACATGATGAAGTTGGCCGTAAGCTTGAATTAAGAGCCTAGTTTACCTGGCACTTAACCGCCCTGACCCCTCATCTTTACAAAACCAAAAGTTTGAAAACGAATCCAAACACTAGAGCATAGATCGTCAAAGCTTCGGTAAACGCAAGACCTAGGATCAAGGGAACAAACATGTCCTTAGCAGCTTGGGGGTTTCTAGCAATGCCATCCATCGCTGAGGCAACCATCTTTCCTTGTCCAAGACCGGAACCCAAGGCAGCTAGACCAATACTAAAACCTGAGGCCATTCCCAACCATTTGATAATTTCTAGATTGCTGGTGGCAGCTCCAGCCGCAGCGGCTTCCTGTGCAAACAGGAAGCTTACTCCTGCCAATACGAACAGACCAAACAGGCTTCCAAATTTGATCGCTTTTTTAACACTTAATTTTTTCATACAGACTTCTATCTCCTTACGCATGAGGGTTAATGATCGTGTGATACTGCCAACTTAATGTAGACGGTGGACAACAACGAAAACACAAGCGCCTGAACAACGCTAACCAAAAGCCCTAAAATCATTGCCAACATTGGTAAAACTAAAGGCATTACTCCTGTTGCCACGCTTAACAAGGCGTGGTCCCCAGTGACGGTTCCCCAAAGCCTTAAGCTGAGAGAAAACGGTCTTACAATATGCCCAATTACTTCAATGAAAAACACCATCACAGCTACGACACTTAAAACAATGCTAACGCCCAAACCATAACCCTTCGGCGGTAAGCCACCAGTAAATTGCTTGAAATAATGAAGACCATGCTCTTTCAATCCAAAAAATTGATACGCCAAAAAAACAAACAGGGCCATTGAGAGATTATTAATGAGGTTTTCCGAGGGGCTGATAAGACCCGGGATAAAACCCGAAAGATTGTTGGTTAAAATTAAGAGAAAAGTTCCAAAAACAATCGGTAGATACTTTTCTCCATCCTGCCCAATCATATCCTGCAGAAGCTTTCGGAAATAAGCCAAAAACTCCACCATCGTATTGAAAAAAGTCCACCTTCCATCTGGAAGAACTTCGTCAGCCTCCAGTTTTAAGTTGGCCTTTGATCGAATGGCTAAACCAGCCAAAGTAAGAACGGCAGCCGACAAGCCCGCAGCAGCCGCATAGTGATAGCTATGATCCAAATGAATAAGGTCGTAAACGCTGTGTTGTCCTGCTGACATAATTCTAACTATTAGGGCTGCTCTTTAAATAACCTCGGCTTTCCCAAGCCGCCCAGAGAACCAAAGAGAAAATAACGAGGCCTATTCCCAAGGTAAAGGGAAAAAAGGAGGGTTTAACGAACATAAGGACCAAAACCACGCTAGATACGAATACAAAAGATTTGATCAAAAGAAGGTTTAAAAATAGAAACTTCTTTCGTACACCACCCAGAGCCCTCCTGACGACAAGCCCGGCCAAGCCAAAATTTGCCAAAGCTAACATTGACCCCAGAGCAAACCATAAAGCATCTTCCCAGGAACTCGCGATTCCAAAGCTCCCGATTCCTATCGCCATGAGGCCCAATGCGATTTTAAGGCTTGTTTTGATCATCAGAATCGTTCCTTTTTTGACTTAACCTCACTAACCTGTACAGAAAACTTCCGGAACCAATAAAGCCTACAATCAATCCAAGCGCTGAAAGCCAGGGCCGAGTATCCAGCTTGCGATCCAACCAAGCCCCCAGAACCAAACTCATGATGATCATGAAGCCGGCTTGAGAAATTCCAAGAGCCGTAAGCCAAAGACTTTTGTTATTACTCACTTCGCGACCTCAAATGCAGCATCGAGAGCTCCAACACTAGCCTCAGCCACTCGCTCCATAATTTCTTCCGTATGAGCGCTCGAAAGAAAGCATGATTCAAACTGACTTGGAGGATAATAAACCCCTCGCTCAAGTAGGGCCCAAAAGAAACTTTTAAATCGGTCAAGATTACAAACTTTGGCTTCGTCGTAATTCCTGGGCGGCTTTTCACAAAAAAATATCGTCAGCATACTTCCTATTTGTTCTACGCAAACAGGATAGGATTTATGTTTAATATGAGCTTCAAGATAGCTCTTCCAATGAGCCCCGCTTGCATCCAATAATTGGTAAAAATTTCTCTTATCGTCCAGAATAAGTTCCAAACTTGCTAAGCCAGCGGCAGCGGCCAAGGGATTCCCCGAAAGTGTTCCCGCCTGATACATGGGACCCAAAGGCGCTACAAGACTCATCAACTTAGTCTTTCCGCCATAAGCTCCAACTGGCAATCCCCCTCCAATTACTTTTCCGAAGCAACTTAGATCAGGCTCAATATTGTATATTCCTTGGGCACCAGAGCTCGAAAGTCGAAAGCCTGTCATCACTTCGTCAAAGATTAAGAGGGCTTCATACTTTTCCGTAAGATTTCTTAAGCTGGATAGAAACTCCATGCTAGGTCGAACGACCCCCATATTGCCGGCCACAGGCTCCACGATAACTCCGGCAATCCTCTCCCCATGTTCAGAAAATAACTTTTCTAAACTCTCAATATCGTTAAACCCCGAGACTAAAGTGGAATGAACGATATCTTTAGAAATCCCGGCAGAGCCTGCCACACCTAAGGTCGCCAAACCACTTCCCGCCGAGATTAAGAACGAATCGGCATGGCCATGATAATTCCCCTCGAATTTCAAAATCAAATTTCGATTAGTGTATGCTCGCGCCAACCGAATCGCGCTCATGCAAGCTTCAGTTCCCGAGTTGACGAGCCTCAACATTTCCAAACCAGGAATCATCTCGATCACTCTCTGGCATAGCTTGATCTCAGGTTCCGAAGTTACTCCGAAACTAACCCCATCCTTCAATGCATCGACAATTGACTCAACAATTCGAGGGTGATTATGGCCATGAATCAGCGGTCCCCATGAACAAACCAAATCAATAAACTTATTTCCGTCCACATCATACAAATAAGGGCCTTTGCCTTGTCGGGCGACAAAAGCCTGTCCGCCAACCGCCTGGAATGAACGTACCGGAGAGCTCACACCTCCTGGCATCAAACTGCGCGACAAATTCATAAGTTGTTCGCTTTTTTGCATCTTCAATTTCATATTTACTTACTGGCCTTTTCTTTTTGTCTTCTTTTGAGACCCTCTAAAAAAAAATGAGCCCTTTCATTCTTCGCATCCTTCGCAATAACCTCTTCAAACAAACTCATGGCCTTATTAACTTCCCCGGAAATCTCAAAGCAGTGTGCTTTTTCAATAAGAATCGCAAAAGCATCTGGCTCACAGCCTTTTGGAAGAGCTTCGCCGGTCCAACGTAATGCTTCATCACATAAATCTTGGAGCGAGAAAACCTGGATAATATTCAGCTGCAACTCACGCATATCACTACAGCTATTGCGAGCCTTCGCCCTCTCCCAGGATTGAACAAACCAATGTCGAGCTTGGTTGTAATCACTTAAGGCAACGAAAACCCAGCCCAACTCCTTCCCTATCTCGATACTAAAACCACGGCCCTCAATAAAAGGGCTGAGGACATTTAGCGCTTTTTGTGGGCGCTCAAGGTTAATTCGGTACATCTTTGAGGCCTCCAAGCGAAGCTTCGCAATTTCCGTCTGATAGCGTGCCACTCCAGAGTATTCCTCAAATATCGTTTCAAAGGATTTCGCAGCGATTGGATAGTCAAAGAGTTGATCAAGACAAACCTTTGCCAGCCCTTTCAAAGCTGAGTAGCGGATGTGATCTCGCTCCTTTCTCTGCTCGATCACCTGCAAGTATAGATATTTTGCCAGCTGAGCATTCTGACGGGACGCTTCGCGATCAGCTTTCTGCACCAGACTTTCATGCTCTGAAGTACAACTCGACAGCAAGCCAAGGCTAATAATTGTGAATAGAGCTTTTCTCACCAAGATCCGTCCAATTCGAAAATTGTCGATTCATTAGTCTTCGACTTCTTCAGCCACGATTCGAGCCACGGAAGAAACCTTCTCGCCCTCGTCCAAAGAAATCAAACGCATCCCTTGAGTGTTGCGACCAATAATCGAAATCTCTGCTACTTTCATACGAATCAATTTTCCACCGCTTGTCATAATCATGACTTCGTCCGATTCACAAGCTTGCAGCGCCGAGACCACCGAACCATTTCGATCTGTTGTTTTTATCGTAATGATACCTTTTCCGCCCCGACTCTGAGTTCGGTACTCATCCTCATTGGTTCGTTTGCCATATCCAAACTCACATACGCTAAGAAGCTGAGCTTTAGAATCAATTGTATCTACGCCCACTACATGATCGCCGTCTGACAAATCGATTCCACGCACGCCACGAGCCGTTCGACCCATGCCACGCACTTCCTCTTCAGAAAACCGAATAGACATTCCATCTTTCGTGCAAATTAAAATTTCGTCTTTTCCATTAGTTAGTTTCGCCCCAACAAGTTGATCTCCATCATCAAAGCTAATGGCAATAATTCCCGAAGGTCTTGGATTCGAAAAATGCTTCAGCTCCGTCTTTTTTACGATACCCTCTTTAGTTGCCATAAAGACAAATTGACCTTCTTCAAACTTCTTCACGGGTAAAATTGCGCACAACTTCTCGTCATGATGAAACTTAACTAGATTTACGAGAGGACGCCCCTTGGCTGTTCGACTGGCAACAGGAATTTCGTGAACTTTAAGCCAAAGCAATCGACCTTTATCCGTAAACAGCAAAAGAAAATCATGAGTCGAGGCTACAAAAAGATGCGAGACAAAATCATCTTCCTTCGTGCCCATACCAATCTTACCTGTGCCACCACGTTTCTGTGCTCTGTAAGTGTCGGTCGGATTTCGTTTGATATAACCCGTATGCGAGAGACTAACCACTACCTCTTCTTCTGGAATAAGATCTTCCGCAACAAACTTACCTACGGCAGGAATAATTTTTGTCCGCCTCTTATCTCCAAATTTATTTTTGATCTCGACACATTCCGCTCGAATCAATGCCATTAATTTTTCTCTGGAACCCAAAAGTTCCTTCAATTCGCCAATTCGAACTCGAAGAGATTCCAATTCCTCTCGAATTTTCTCACGCTCTAAACCTGTGAGTCTTTGGAGTCTCATATCCAAGATGGCCGTAGCTTGTTCAATCGTAAAATCAAACTTCTTAACTAAACCCGCCCTAGCTTCGTCGCCGGTCTGAGACTTTCGAATCAATTCAATGACCGCATCGATTTTATCTAATGCTTTTTCATATCCCTCAAGAATATGCGCGCGCATCTGAGCTTTTCGAAGTTCAAATACCGATCGTCGAACGACCACTTCTTTACGATGGTCAATAAACGACTGAAGTATTTCCTTAAGGGAAAACACCTTGGGTCGCTTTTTTGTAATCGCCAAATTGATAATTCCAAAATTATCTTGAAGCTGCGTATGACTATAAAGCTGATTTAAAATAATCTCGGCGGGTGCGTCCTTTTTAAGTTCAACGACAACACGCATTCCATCACGATTACTTTCATCTCTAAGATCCGAAATCCCTTCCACTCTCTTCTGGCGCACAAGATCGGCGATTTGTTCCAGCATATTAGACTTATTAACCTGGTATGGTATTTCGGTAATAATGATACGCTCACGATTCCCCATTTCCTCGATAACAGCCTCGCCTCGCATCGTAATACTGCCACGTCCGGTTTCATAAGCACGAACGATTCCTTCAGTTCCACAAATACTTCCGCCTGTGGGAAGATCGGGCCCCGGAATAATTTTCATGATCTCTGCCAGTTGTATGGAGGGCGTATCAATCATCGCAACAACGGCATCCATTACTTCCGTTAGATTGTGCGGAGGCATATTAGTCGCCATTCCGACAGCGATTCCTGTGGTACCATTAACAAGTAAACCAGGAAAAGTAGCTGGCAAAATGATCGGCTCTTCTGTTGAACCATCATAGTTTGGTTGAAAATCAACTGTGTCTTGATCGATTTCGCTAAGAAATTCTTCTGCCAATTTAGAAAGTCGTGCTTCGGTATATCGATAAGCTGCGGCACTATCGCCATCCATAGATCCAAAGTTACCCTGGCCCTCCACCAGCGGATATCGCAGGTTCCAATCCTGGGCCATTCTCACCATGGAGTCATAAACGGCCATATCACCATGTGGGTGATATTTTTTGAGCACTTCCCCGACGACACCGGCTGACTTTGAAAATCGTTTCGAAGAAAGCAGACCTTCTCGAAACATTGCATATAAAATTCGTCTATGAACCGGCTTCAAGCCATCGCGAATATCGGGAATAGCTCGGCCAATAATAACGCTCATCGCGTAGTCCAAATAGGAGCCGCGCATCTCTTGTTCTATTGTGATAGGAACTATGCCTTTTTCTTGCTTGTCAGCCATATCTAAACATCCAGATTTCTTACTTTTAATGCGTTCTCTTCAATAAATTCCCGGCGATCTTCTACTTCTTCGCCCATCAAGATCGTGAACAGCTCATTCGCTTTAACTGCATCATCGATTTCAACCTTTAACAAAGTGCGCTTCTCGGGATCCATAGTTGTTTCCCAAAGTTGTTCGGGATTCATTTCACCCAGACCTTTATAGCGTTGAATATAAATTCCTTTTTCGCCGCGAGTACGAATTTGCTTATAAAGATTGGGCGCCAAAAATATTCTTTGCTCAAAGTCCTTACCAACAATTTTCCCAGGAAACTCCGCCATGCCAACGATCTCTTGAGCTAAAAGATAAGATCGGGAGAGGGCACCCTCTTTTAATTCTGCGGATTTAATTGAAAAACTAAGTTCATAACCAGCTTCGAAGCTAAGTACATCGGCCGCCTCCATACTAGCCTTGATCGTGTAACGCTTATTCGGAAACTCTTCTTCTAGCTTTTCCTTAATTCCGTCCCAAAATTTTTGGTCTGAAATACTTTTCGGACTCTTGCTCAACTCCAAAAGTGAATAATTTAAAAAATCTGAATCATAATCTGCTGCAATTTTAAAAACCGATTGGCCATAATGCAGACACTTCTTAGCCAACTGAATCAATTCATTTCCCTTAACGGATTTTTTGCCCGCACTGTATTCTATGTCTTGAATTCCTTCATCAAGCAAAAAATTAGACATTGATTCTTCATCTTTAAAATACGTATCTCTCTTTGCCTTTCGAACTTTATAGAGTGGCGGCTGGGCAATGAATAAATGACCTGCGTCAACTAGGGCCTGCATTTTGCGATAGAAAAAAGTTAAAAGTAACGTACGAATATGCGAACCATCGTAATCCGCATCCGTCATGAGAACAATTTTATGATAACGCAGCTTTTCAAGACTAAACTCATCTTCTCCAAAACCAGTTCCCAGCGCGGTAATAATGGTTTTGATATCGTCATGATTCAAAATTTTATCGAGTCGTGCCCTTTCGACGTTTAAGATTTTTCCCTTTAATGGAAGAATCGCTTGAACCTTGCGGTCACGGCCTAATTTAGCCGACCCACCAGCCGAGTCTCCCTCTACAATGAAAATTTCACAAAGACTTGCATCTCGTTCCTGACAATCCGCAAGTTTCCCGGGTAAGCCTTGAAAATCCAATGCAGATTTACGTCTCGCAAGTTCATGCGCCTTTTTGGCAGCTTCACGAGCCCGCGCGGCATCGATGATTTTTTGAAGAATTTTTCTTGCGACTCCAGGATTTTCATCCAAGAAATATTTCAAATGTTCATGCGTAAATGACTGAACAATACCTTTAACATCCGAGTTACCAAGTTTAGTCTTAGTTTGGCCTTCAAATTGGGGGTCAATAACCTTAACCGAAATTACCGCGCACAAACCTTCTCTACAATCGTCACCGGAAAGTTGAAATTTAGAACCTTTTAGTAAGTCATTCGAAGTCGCATAAGAAACAAGCGCTCTTGTCAGGGCTGTTCGAAACCCAAGGAGATGTGTTCCGCCCTCATGTGTATTAATATTATTACAATAGGTGAAACAGGTTTCTGCGTAAGTCGTATTGTACTGCAGGGCAATATCTACAATGACTTTATCTTTCTCTCCCGAAAACACGATGATATCGTGAAAGGGATTTTTGTTCTTATTTAGATATTCAACAAAGGATTTTAGTCCTCCTTCATAAAAGAATTCGGTCTTCTTGCCACTTCGCTCATCATTAAAAATAATTCTTACACCCACATTCAAGAATGCGAGTTCTCGAAAACGAGTGGCCAAAGTGTCATAACTAAAATCCAAAGTTTCAAAAATTTCATCGTCTGGCCAAAAAGTAATGATAGTTCCCTTTCGATTCGAACTTCCCACTTCCGTTACTGACGTTAAGGCTTTTCCTCTTGAATAGGTCTGCTCGTAAGATTTGCCATCGCGATGGATTCTTAAGATCAACTTACTAGACAAAGCATTGACGACAGAAATACCAACTCCATGAAGACCGCCAGAAACTTTATAGGCCCCTTCCTGAAATTTTCCACCGGCATGTAATACCGTCATAACAACTTCAGCCGCATCCTTGCCCTTCATCGTAGGGTGCGGTCCGACAGGTATACCTCGGCCATTATCTTCAATCGTTACCGAATTATCTTTATGAAGTGTAACAGTGACGGTATCGCAATGACCTGCCATGGCTTCATCGATCGAATTGTCGACAACCTCATAAACAAGGTGATGGAGCCCATTTGGCCCAGTAGAGCCAATATACATCCCTGGGCGTTTTCGAACTGCCTCGAGACCTTCTAAAACCTTGATTGAACCCGCACCGTACTCTTCTTTATTAACCGCTGATCTCTCCATATGAACCTTCAAACACTAGCCGTAACCCTGTAGCGCGGCAAGCCAGTATAGTCCTTAGAGAACAGCTTTATGAGCCATTTCAATGGCCTTCATGCCTACTTTTAAGAATGAATTTCTGGACCATTCCGATCCCAATGGGGAAACTAATGTTCAGGGAGAATTGAGATGAAGAATACTGAAGTAATCACGGTAGTTTTATGTGCTTTGGCCACGCTTGTTCTGGGAGCTGAGACGGCATTTGCAAAGCCCATAAACTTGGAACCAATCCAGTGTCACAAAATGGCGACGGCCGATAAATGGGATGGTGGCCTACAAATTGGTCAATCCATGGCCACGGAGCTATGCGCCGGAAGCCTCGATTCGGAGCTCACCATCGAATGCTTTCGATTGGCTGTATTAACACCTAAGTATGATGGCGGCTTAGGCTTAGCCCATAGCGAGGGGGTTAAGCTTTGCGGTAATAGATCCTTCGATAGAACTCGATCAGACTGAAAGCTCCCGAACGTCTAAGCGACGAACAATCTTTGAATCTTCGGTTAAGTCGATCAGTTTGAAACTGGCGAACTGTGAGTGCAGAGTCTTCAATTTTGAAGACTCTGCCGTCGTAACAAACAACTGGCCATCATAATCAGCTAAATAACTTACAAGCGCCAAGGTTCTCGTCTCATCCAATTCGGAAACAATATCATCCAACAATAACAGAGGACTTGAATAGGCGTCCTCTCTTGTTAGCTCCAATTGACTAATTTTTAGTGCAATCACCAAACTGCGCGTCTGTCCCTGACTTGCAAATTGTCGCGCATTTAAAGAATTCAGATTAAATTTAAAATCATCACGATGAGGCCCCACCAAAGAATACCCAATCGCAGTTTCAGCCCCTCTTAATCGACTCATTCGTCTCGCAATGGAATCTCGATCTGGCAAGTTTTCATCAAAACCATGATCATGAAGAATCTCGATCGATTCCGAAACATCGAATAATTTTTGATAAATACTCGGTAAGACCTCTCTCAGTCTTTCAAGAATTTTAAACCTCTGTTCATAAACTTGCACAGCTGCGCCTATAAATTGATCCGTCCATATTTCCAATTGATCGCCAAGATGATCTCCCTCCTTCATTCCTTTCAAAATTCTATTCCGCTGTTTCAAATTCTTTTCATACTGTTGATAAATTTGCACAGATGAAGGATCCAAATTGATCGCTAGCTGAACAAAAAATTTACGACGCGCTTCTGGACCGCCTTTAATAAGATAAAGATCATCAGGCACAAAAGTAACGCTCGTACCTAAAAGACTATATTTTGACTTGGATGAAATTTTTGTTTCGTCAATTCGAATACTCTTCTTCTTGTTTTCTAATCCAATAAGAACTCGGCTCTTTGTCGGAGCATTCAAATCCACCGTACAAGAAGCTTGAATTTCGCCATATTTAATCAACTCAGATACATCAGAACTTCGAAAGCTTTCCAATTGAGTCACTAAAGATAGCGACTCCAATATACTGGTTTTTCCCTGTGCATTCTTACCCACAATCACATTCAGCTGTGGATGAAATTCATTCACTTCGAGTCGAGAAAATCGCCGGAAGTTAATCAATTTGACAGCTGATACAAGAATACGAAAATCCTCTCAATACGATCGGCTGAATCGGCTACTAAACTTGAGCATCGCTGCCCAGTTGCATGGGCATTACGATATTTAAAGAACCATCGAATTTGGTACCTTTAACAACACTCGGCGATAAGACATCGGTCATTTCGACTACGATATTATCTTGATCGTCCATAGCATTAAGAATGTCGATAAAATAACCAGCATTAAAGCCAATTTCGATTTTATCACCACCGTAATCAATATCGACATCTTCCTTAGCTTCACCTAATTTTGGATTACTTGAAGATAGTTGAAGTTTACCGCCCTCAAAGAGAAACTTCACTGATCGTGAATGCTCTAGCGATAAAACACTAATTCGCTTTAATGAATTCAAAAGAGATTCTCGCCGAACGACGACCCTTTTATCGTTATTTTGAGGAATTACTGGCGTGTAATCAGGAAACTCACCGTCCAATAAACGCATAAATAATTGAACTTGCTCTGATGAGGTCCAAAAGACAGCGTTATTTTCCATTAAAGCACAGTAAAAACTATCTTCTTCGCCGAGCATTCTCCGTAATTCAGTTAATCCTTTACGAGGTAAAATTACGCCTTGATCAAGATGTAGGTCTTTTGTCTCTTCAAGCTCCTGATCCATCATTGAAAGTCGATGACCGTCCGTCGCCACCATTCTTAAAAAGACTTTAGCTTTAGCCTTAATTTGCTCGAGATAGACTCCGCTCAAATCATATCGAGTCTGATCGTTAGATACGGCAAAAATAGTATGATCGATCATTTCGGCAAATCTACTACTCGTTAGCTTAAACGACTTCTTCGTATCGACTCTAGGAAGTTGGGGAAATTCATCAGCATCTTGGCCGACCAACTTAAAAACACTTTTTCCAGCTAAAAGCTCGATCCAAAAGTTATCAAAAATTTGAAACCGAACCAGACTCTCGGATGGAAGTTCTCTAACAATTTCATAAAGGCTTTTGGCAGGAACCGCTACTTTAGCGCTTTTGATAACATGGGCCGGCAGTTGAAGACGAATACCTACTTCAAGGTCCGTTGCTGAAAAAGTAACCCGATCATCAGCGGCTTCAATCAATAAGTGGCTAAGAATTGGAATCGTGTTCTTACGATCAACAACGCTTTGAACGCGTTGAAGAGCTTTTAAAAAGCTCTCCCGATCCATTTCAAACCCTGCAACCTGTTTAGACATGCTTCCTCTCGCCCAAATAAAGCATTTCTCAAGCTAAATTAACAGTTAAATGGTGGACCTGATCGGGGTCGAACCGACGACCTCCACAATGCCATTGTGGCGCTCTCCCAACTGAGCTACAGGCCCATTTCTCAATGATTTCTAATGTTTCTTAATAGAAATTCCTAGCGCGTTTTTAATTCATCAACATACACACCTGCTTTGAGGGTTCTATTTTTCAAAAAAAATTATTCCTCTTAGTAGTAGTAGCTGTGCAATTGTTGATAGATTTATAAGTATCTGATTTTAAATATATTTTTCAGAATTGGCCTGTGAATTGTGTGCATAAGCATGAAACGGAAACACCCCGGTTCAAAAATTTTATACACAAGTGATTGGTTTCTTGCACAAAATTCACAGCTTTTTGAACAAGCCATGTGGATGAAATTTTGAATTATCCACAGCTGTGCATAACAGCCTGTGCATAAACCTGTGGATAATGTGCATAACTATATTATCCACAGCATTTGGTTTCAAATATTGTGCATAACTACCGATAAATTAAATTTATTGAATATTATCATATATTTACAATCAACAGGTCTGTGCATAAACCTGTGGATAAATCTGTGGATAACTTTCATATTTGCGCAGCGTGTTAATAGTTATCAACAGGTTCCGCAAAAAACGTAGAATATTGAGATTTAGTGGATTTATAGCAATCAAAGCGGATTGAGTTCTTGAATTTGTCCTTCAAGCTTAACAAGACTTTCCTTTAGAAGCGGATCGGCATCCTGAAGCTTGCTGATCCGGCGAACAGCATGAAGGACCGTCGTGTGATTCTTTCCACCGAACATATGCCCAATATCAGGAAGAGATAAGTTCGAATATTTTCGAGTTAAAAACATAGCCAACTGACGAGGCATAGAGAGCTCTCTATACTTCTTGTCTGATTTCAAATCAGCCAAGCTAATTTTGTACTGCTGCGCAACGATCTTCATTATATGCTCGGGATCTTTATAAACATTGGCACTTTGAGAACTATCTTGGCGTAACACTTTCTTTGCCAATTCAATACTAATCTCAGATCCAGACAATGAGGCAAAGGCACTCAGCTTTAGAAGTGCTCCTTCAAGCTCACGAATATTCAATCTGTAAAGTTTGGCAAGATAGAATGCGACTTCTTCCGGGATATTAATTCCGTCAGATTCAGATTTCTTAAAAATAATTGCGACGCGAGTTTCCATCTCGGGCGGTTGAATATCTACGATCAATCCCATCTCAAAACGGCTTCGCAAGCGGTCTTCCAAGCCCTGAATGTCTTTTGGGGCTCGATCGGAGCTTAAAACAATTTGTTTCTGACATTCATAGAGAGCGTTGAATGTATGAAAGAATTCTTCCTGAGTCCTTTCTTTTCCGGAGATAAACTGGATATCATCGATAATCAAAACATCGCAGTTTTTTCGATAGCGATCTCTAAACTCATCCATCTTTTCAATGCGAATGCTTTCAATCATATGGTTCGTAAACTTTTCGAAAGTTGTGTAATGAACACGGGTTTGCGGAAATTTTTCTAAAATCTTCAATCCGATCGCATTGAGGAGATGCGTTTTGCCTAGCCCAACATCCCCGTAAATAAACAGAGGATTGTAGTGCTTTCCTGGCGCCTCCCCGACCGTAAAAGCCGCTGCGTGGGCAAATTGGTTACTCGTTCCAACGACAAAGGTTTCAAATCCGTACTTTGGATTAAGACTTGTTTCGTCCGACAGTGATGAGTGGCGCGAGTGATTCTTCAAGGAGTTGGCATGTTGCTTCCTCAAAGTCTGAAGACTTAGAGGTTCCTGAGCACTCCGTGGGGCCTTTGCCGGGTTTGGAGAGTGTCGCTTCGTTTCTACAGAAAACTCCAACTGGACCTTTCGAGGACAGTTTTCGGCAAATTTCTCCTGAATTAATGCGGAATAGTGATCATGGACCCAATCTCTATAAAATCTATCTGGGAAGCCAAGTATAAGGCTTGTATCCTTCAATTCCAAAAGTCGAATAGTTAGGATAAAGGACTGAAAGTATTGTGGCCGAACGAGTTTTTCGACCGCCCGAAGGGCGTTATGCCAGGCACTCTTGATGTCCTCAGGAATGACAGGACTGGGTTCTTGATTCTCGTTGAAGGCTATCATAATAATTCGAAAACTCGGCGGCTTCTTGGCAGGACCGA
>PCXB01000098.1:8161-8411 GCA_002787535.1 Deltaproteobacteria bacterium CG11_big_fil_rev_8_21_14_0_20_45_16 | reverse complement strand
AGTCCCTTCGGCTCCGCCATTTAAACATCTCTTTAAATTTTGTCGGGCTACCGCTGCGTGCATGTGCCTTCGCACACACATTCCGCTTGCGCTATGCCAAAATTTAAAGAGATGTTTAAATGGCAAAGCGAGGATTTCAATCTTGGTTTGTTGTTGTGACAGGCAGGGGACCTGGCGGCACGCACGGACTGACGAATGGTGAGCGAGTCCTCCGAGCGAGCGAGACGATCCGGTGGATCGTCGAGAATGA
>PCXB01000098.1:0-8148 GCA_002787535.1 Deltaproteobacteria bacterium CG11_big_fil_rev_8_21_14_0_20_45_16 | reverse complement strand
GAATGAGTCAGCTACCCAACTGAATATGAAGCGCGGATTTACATTCTTAAGGAATGTTGCTGGTGGTTCGAGTCCCTTCGGCTCCGCCATTTTTTTCTAAAAACCCATTTAAATACACAAGTCGTTTTTCGCATTTGCTCAAACATCATCTCTTCAATTTGAGGTCACAGTAAATCTAGCGCAGAAAAAACCAATCGATGTTGAGGCAAGCGAGATCTGTCGGGGTGGAAGCTTCGGCTAATTTGACAAATTTTTCGATGAGGCGGATTAATTCCTTTCGAAAGCCGTCAAAGTTTTTTCGATCGATGCTACAGGGTCCGGTATAGAAAATGTTTTCTGGATATTGTTTTGAGTCCATAAATTCGGTTGCTTTAATTCTCCATGAAATTTGTCTTGCCTTGACCCATGGCGACGAAGCCGGAAGATGGGTTGAAGCGACATTGTGTTGGAGATTGCCCTTTTGATCTTCTACGACAAGGCCATTTTCGATAAGAAAATCAAGAATCTCTCGAATTCGGGGCTTGGGTAACTTCAAATATTCACTGATTCCATTCAGCGTTTGATGTTTTTCGATCGATGTCAGCAGCCGAACTGCCGAGTATATCCAATCGGAATAAAATTGGATTGCCACCTTTTCATCAATTCGTTTTGCTTTGGGAATCACCTTTTCAATATTTTCTGTTTCTTTACGAATGGACTCCAATTCCGCTTTAAAGAAAGCTTTCGCTCGATAGTGAGAAGAATTGTTCATTTGAACCAAGCTAACAAAATACTTTATCTCAATGTCTTTAAAACCAAAGTGAAGGCAAAGTTCAAGGGCTTGATCGGTAGATAAATTCAGCTTCCCGGAAAAAATCTGACTAATCGTGACCGTTGTCGTTCGCAACACATCGGCGAGCTGTCTAAATTGTCCATGGCCGGATCGAGGGAGGGTCTTGATATAGTCTCGTACGAATTCTCGATAGTTTTCATATTCAAACAAATGAGCTTGCTGCACCGGGAAATGTTATCATTTTTAATAACAAAACCGTTATTAATTAATTTAATAGATATGGCAAAAATGCATTTTCATTTTAAACTTAGGACAAGGAGGATTTATGAAAAAAGGTTTATTTGGATTTGTTTTTCTTGTGGGGATTTTATTTTCTTTCAGATCTTATGCTGGGAGTTATGATTTTGATCAAGTCATGAAAATTTTGAGAACTGGGGCAAAGGTTCATTTGAACTTCAACGACAAGAGCGAAGGATGCTGTGATGCTTCACAGCTGGAAGAGCTTTTGAAAGCTGGTGCGGAAGTTACTCTAGAAAGTTGCAATTATGGTAGTGACGAAATTCTAGTGGGCTTAGCTAAAGCTGGAAAATTGAACATAGTTGCTAACGCATCCTATGGTTCATGGGATGTCGACCAGCTTGAGAGGATCTCAAGGGCCGGTGCTGCAATAATTATTCATTAATTTCTCTGAAATTGCGATTATCGGGGATCTTAAATGAAATGAGATTCCGGATGTTGGGGGGTGCGATGAAAACTAAGCTTTTTATTCTTTGGATTTTTGCGATCGGTTTATTGGGTTGTAACGAACAGAAGGACTTCGGAGTAGATGCCGGGATAGTAAAACCTGTCAAATCGCCTGAGCATGGCGTCACTACACCGGGCGGTGTTGTCGATGGCTCTGGGGGTGGGGCTTTGAAGTCGGATCAAAGACTTGTTGCACGTGCTCTTCAAGAGCTTCCACTCCATCTTAGTATTGTACTCTATCGGCTACCCGAACTTCAAAAACAGTTGTCTCTCCTGACAAACCATTTGGATAAAGAAGGTATTGCTTTTAAGTGGGGGATGTTTTCTCGAGAGCATTTAACCGCCTTAAACGACGTGTTAGAAGCTATGAATGGGCGTTCAAATATTCATAGCAAAACGGCGTATGAACTTACTCAAACAAGTTATTTAAAATTTACCTTTCGCGATGATGGACCTTGCTATCAAGAAAATGGAGCACCTGCGGATGCGACGGCAAGCATTCGGGGCGAGCTTTGTTTCAGTGTGCCTCGATTGAGAAGAATTCCCCCATCGTCCTTGGTTTCAGAAATTCTTGCTCTGGCTCTCCACGAAGTTGCTCATGTTTTCGGATTTAACGAAGAGAGTGCAGAGGTGCTGCAGAAACTTTTCTCGGAGCCTGGGGTCCAAGGCATTATTTTGATTCCCTTTAATGAAAAGAAGCTGTTGTTGAGTCGGATCTCAAATATCAGAACTGGGTACAGAGATTTAGAAAGGGAGTGGGTTACTTTGAAAGAATTCGGAGTTGAAGCGAGCCCAGTTTTTGCGCGAGCGCAATTTGGAGTTAATAGCCACACACTCGCTGAGAGAATTAGACAATTGAATGATTCTTTTTTTTCAAGACTCAATATTTTGAAAGAATTTCAAGCGGGAATACATCTCGCGAACTGGCTAGAATGGGGAATTTCGAAAAACATCACGCCAATGGAATATGATCCTAATTCGATGGAAATCATCGGCGACGGCGTACCGAGGGTGGACGAGATCGAGCAGCACCTGCTTTTGGGGCGTAATCAATTGGATGCTTATTCATTAGCTGTTTTTTCATGGCTGGCAGGCCGTAGACTTACATTCGAGAACCTGAAAACTATGGATCAGGAGTTGATGCAAAGTGATATTGTTGAGGAATTTTTTGGGGGCGTTGATGAGACTTCCTTGGGAATCCTGGATACAAAAAATGATCGATGGCTTGGAAGTTGGATCAAGATCGTTAATTTAGGATTTGGCGATTGATCTCAGTGTTTACGATAACAACAAAGGCAAGAACTTAGCGGAGGAATCAAAATGTTAAACTTAGGAATTATTACTGCGACGATGATTTTAGGATTTGGCAGCAACACTCAGTCAGAATTCTTATGCTCGGAAAGAATTGTTTATAGCGATGGTCGTGTTCAAATTCGATCGGAATATCAACTTGCATCAGACTCGTCACCTTACCGATCTATGTGGAATCAAGAGGGAACTTTAGCAAATGGATTGCGAGTGATGACGTCTATTAAGTTCATGACTGGTCAGCCACTAGAATTACACGCGGAACTCTTCCAAGTTGAATTAGAATTCGGCCTTCTAAGTATTCTAAAAAAGGCGACTTATGAAGGAAGCTCAAAAGAGGGGTTTGCAATTCAAATCGGTATTGACGAGGGCAAGAAGTACGAGCTGGGATGCAATCCGACGTGATCGTGACAGTGGTGCTTTTTAACGTGCGGGAAGTAAATAACACGTTAACGTCTTAGGAATATCGCGCTGTCACCATCGCTGAATTCCGGTTTAAATTTTATCCTTTCCTCTTGAGGCGAGTGTGTTTGGCAGTACGAGCGGTAGCTCTTGAGATTTTACTTTCCTTGATAAGGAAGGACTCAAAAGATAATCCAGAATATTTATTTTTCTTTGCAGTCTTGCTCTTTCTCACGATGCGGTCTCGAAAATAATTCTCGTTCGCAACTTGAATGGCTTAAGGAAAATATCGAGGGTATCAGGTTTTAAATGTCTTTTGCCCTTAGTAAATTCGACTACACGCGGGGAGGAAACTTTGGCGAGTTTTGCGAATTCTTTGACGCCCATGATTTCAATGGTATGTCGGAGAGCATCTTCCGGAGATAGTCCTTCAGGTCCTTCCATAAGAGTTTCTAGGAAAGTTTGCGCATATTTTGGGTTTTTAAGTTTTTTGCTGATTTCTTCATTATAGCTTTCAGTCCTCGGCATTGTAATCTCTCCAGTACTCTTTCGCTTTCCTGATGTCAGACCTTTGAGTGCTTTTATCTCCTCCTAGGAGAAGCAGAATCATTGTTCGGCCTTTTTCTCCGAAGTAAACTCGGAATCCTGGACCAACATCAATTTTGATTTCAAAAACTCCTTCGCCAACCGGCTCTATGTTTTTCTTGGCAGCGCCTAAAGCTGCTCTTTTAATGTAGGCGTCGATCCGGGCCTGGTTTTGTTCCGTAAGGCTCTGGATCCATTCGTCAAAGGGAACTTTCCCATTGGGAGTTTTGTACCTATAAATTTCTTTCAAAGAATACCTCTATATTACACAAAAGTGTAATTTAACGCAATAGGCCCAAAATAGCTATTTTGTCTCTATTTCTGTCGCTAAATTATCTACTGATTTGGAGACTTGCTAGGTCCAAGGACTGCAATTTCGTGGTATGTGTTCGAGCCTCTACGACTCGAGCATTCTCAAATTTCGACTCCGCCACTCAACTCAAGCATCGGGGACCACTGGGGACCGTGATGCAAAAAAACTGCGGGGACAATTTGGGGACCAGGATTGGCATCTCGGAGCAGATCGGTGCATGTTCATGCATGAATGCGTTTTGAGTAAGTTGTTGAATTGTTTAATTTCCGTGTGCTCTCAAGAATTTGAAAATCGTCAAGTTCGAGTCCCTTCGGCCCCGAATTTTTAAGTGGCGGAAATTATTAAATTTTTTAAGAGCTCTTCACCAAATAATTCTAAATTCCCATGTACTTGCGGATATCTGCAAGTTAAGATATTCTAAGAATGTCTGATAAGACCGGTCGAATATATCGACTAGCAGTGTGGTTCAATGGTTACCGATTTAAAGAAGTTATCGTTGATCCACATTATGAGCAAAAGCATCAAGGCTCGATTGATGACGAACTGATTTTGGAGCTGATTCGAATCTATGTGAACCGTGAAGAGATTCTTCCTGGTTCCGTTAAAGGCGAATACTCTTATTTCGCTCTCCATTTGGTTCATCAATTGAAGAGCTATCGTTTAGTTTTTTGTACGGCCGAGGATCTGGATCAATTTATTGTTATTAATTGTTTCAGAACAAAGGGCATGAAGAGTTTATGAGAAAAGAAAGTAAAAATTCTAAACGTCCGCCCCGCGAAGAAGTCGAGGGTTTTTTAAAAGACGTTGAGTCTGGAAAAATCGAAGGTTCTTATGCACTCCCTTCAGACGCGTCTCAGCTAGATCGCGTCAAATACAGTCTTTGTCGCGATTTTGTGGCGCATCTTCGTAAAGCGAAAATATCGCAGCGAGATTTAGCAAAAACACTTGAAACAGACGAAGCGAGAATTTCTGAGGTTGTTCATTATAAAATATGGTTGTTCAGTGCCGATCAACTCATCGCATGGCACGAAAAATTATTTCCGGAAACAACGAGCATTCGATTCGCTTAGTTCAAATCCTAGATTATTAAAAAGAATGAGAAAACTTAAGGCATTGCTGACCGCCGCTGGAAGTCTGTAGTGGGGGATGATGATACTGTTTATTATCTTGGAGATTTTGCGCTCGCCAATCGTGCTGTTGAAGTTTTCGGACCACGATTGAACGGACAAAAATATCTCATCATGGGCAATCACGACACTTGCCATCCCCGACATAAAAAGAGGGCGCTTCTGGGCCGAGAGATTTATGAAGCTGCCGGATTTCAAATGTTTGAATTGGCGCGAACTCTTGAAATTGGCGGACAGCAAGTTCTTCTGAATCATATGCCTTATCTTTCTGAAGAGCCTTCTCCGGATGGGTATCAACCGAAATTTAAGGAACTTCGATCCAAAGCCGAAGGGCGCTGGCTTCTGCACGGTCATATTCATGAAAAATGGAAAATAAAGAATCGAATGGTAAATGTGGGTGTGGACGTTTGGGATTTCTATCCAGTTCCCATGACTGAGATTGAAAAGATCCTTCTTCAGAGTTAATTCGCTTTTGCTAATGCTTCCGAAAGACTCTTCCAATATCGACTTTCTCTTAGGGCGTCCCGAAAGTCATTTTTGAATTTTTCAATTCCAGGTCTCTTGGGTGGCCAAGTTTCGTCTGCCAATTTTAATGCCAGATCAAGATGGCCGCAGTAACTCAGATTCATCATGGGTTCCAGGAGCTCGTAAGGAACTTCGGGATATTGAGGATCAAATATTTTTTGAATTTGTGATTTTATTCTTTTTATTTCGTTTTTATTAGGCGCTGGTTTCCTCATCAGATGAACCGCTGGTTGATATTCCTTCCCATTGTATTTCAAAATAAAATGCCCTTTAGAAGAACTTGCAAAGCTGGCGAATCTGTAATCTATCGAGCCATCCCAAAACTCAATCTCAGGAACTTTGTCGCCATCCAGGTCTTTCAAATAAATGTCTGAACTTTGCGCATCAACCGTGAGGAGATGTCTGAAAGATTTTCCAATTTCAAAGACATATAAAAATTGGCAGCAGTGGGCTCCTCCGGTCCGCTTTGTAATGACAAGATCCGGCTCTTGATTACCGGTTATATCTTTTCCTGAATAGGGGTCCGTTTCTACATCTGTGCCATCAATCCAATTCCCAAAGTAATAGTAAACATCAAACTCTCTTTCTTTAAAAACTTGCACTGAATTCTTAGTAATTAAGAGTTCTCCTTCGTAGCTGTCAAAAGATTTGAAAATAGTTACCCGGTAATCTCCAAATTGTTTTGATTCGACACGGATATTTTCTGCGGACTGATCGGATGCAGAAACGCTACTCGCAGCGATGGCTTGGAGCGAAAATAAAAGAGGGATAACTAAAAACTTATTTTTTCTTACGAGATTTTTCATAACGAGACAAAATTCTTTCTGCGTAGGCTTTGCCTCCAGCTCCGAAGGAGTAATATCCCTCGATCATTGTTCGTGCATCCTTCGATCGATTTTTAGGAATTTGAGAATATTTATGAGCTAATAGGCGAGTTCCCAAAGCGATATTCACCATCGGGTCGATTTTTTCTTCTTTCGTGACGTGAAGGAGATTATTTTTGCATTCGATATAGCCGTCTTTATTTGGAAATCCCCCCAACACTCGAACGGATTGATCGGTTACTTGCATCAAGCCTTCGGCAGTACTCCCTTTGGGAAGAGGCGGATTGGCTCTGAAGCTCGACTCCTCTGCGATCATGGCTTTGATCATCAGCGGATCTAAATCTTCAGGATATTTGAGACCCTGAGATTTCCAATAGTCGATCCAAAATTGGATGGCGGCGTCATACTCGGCGCCTTTATCGCCAAATCCACTGATGGAATCTAATGCTGAGTATTTTTTCTTGGAATTCCAAAAAAGATAATGAATATTTTCAATCAGGAGTCCGGGTCGAATTTTTCCTCTGTTCTTCCGGATGTGTGCGTCGACCCATGTCTTGGTTCCTGAATGGCAGATTCTTTCGTGTCCACGAACAACATGATAGCCCGGTGGGCATATTTCGGAAGGATTGGGCTTCTTAAGTTCGGCCATAAATCAATATTCCATCTGTATATAATTTTCGCTAGAGGGATTCTAAGAGTGTTCCAGAATTCTCTGGATCACAAAGGGGTGCCATTTTTTCTTTCCCTCTTTTGTGGGAATCTTCATAGCAGTAAGGACCTGAGCAATCTTTCGAAAGCTAAATCCTTGAGCGCGCAACTCTTGCATTTTTTCAATAGTCTCAAGCTCGCGTTGATGAGATTGCGGCTCCCGATTCCTTCGTTTTTCTCCATAAGCAAGTTGGGCTTTTTGGAGTTTATTCGCTTCATCTTCCGATCGAAGAGGAATTCCAAAAGCCTTTAAATGCCAAGCTACCGTCGATCTGGCGGAAAAAATTTGGGCTGCAATTTCCCTGATTGAGAGCTTTTCTTCGAGATATTTCTGTCGGAGGAAACACTCGCTTTTGTAAGACGGGAGATGCTGAATACTGGAAATCATTGTGATTTTCGGCGGCGGAATCAGAGCAGTGTTGGTCGAGTTTGGGCCCGCCATTTATAAACATCTCTTTAAATTTTGTCGGGCTACCGCTGAGTGTATGTGCCTTCGCACACACACTCAGCTTGCGCTATGCCAAAATTTAAAGAGATGTTTAAATGGCAAAGCGAGGATTTCAATCTTGATTTGTTGTTGTGAGAGGCAGGGGACCTGCCGGCACGCACGGACTGACGAATGGTGAGCGAGTCCTCCGAGCGAGCGAGACGATCCGGTGGATCGTCGAGAATGAGTCAGCTACCTAGGTGGCATTGGAAAAGAGATTTTGTGCCCGGGCACAAAATGTGATTGAGATTTTTTAATCGCAGCCTGTCCATGCTCCAGTCGCAAGGACGCTCTCAATTGGACGGACCTAACTAGTCGTGTCTGAAAAAGTCGTAAGTGCTTGAAGTTTTTAG
>PCXB01000099.1 GCA_002787535.1 Deltaproteobacteria bacterium CG11_big_fil_rev_8_21_14_0_20_45_16 | reverse complement strand
AATTTCCAAAAAATATCGTTCCTCTTGGGCTAGATTTACGAAAAGAACTCTCCAGACTCTCGGAATGTGTAGATTTAAAATCAATTGGTGTTTTGATTAATAATGCGGGCTTGGCACGTGGAACAGCCGCAATTGATAAAACAAGCAAAGAAGATTGGCTCGAGATGTATGAAACCAATGTTTTGTCGCTAATAGAGATTACACAAATGCTTTTGCCCTCGATGATCGAGCGAAAAGCGGGTGATATCGTCAATATTGGCTCAGTCGCTGGTTACCAAACTTATCCAGGCGGGTCTATTTACGCATCGACCAAATTCTGTGTGCGTGCACTCACGGAAAGCTGGCGCAAAGACTTGCTGGGTAAGGGGATTCGCGTGATCGGCATTCATCCCGGCATGGTCGAAACTGAGTTTAGTAAAGTGCGCTTTCGAGGCGATGAAGAAAAGGCGGCCGCCGTTTACAAAGGCATGCGCCCCTTAACGGCTCAGGATGTCGCAAGATCGATGGCCTGGAGTCTGGAACTTCCACGACACATAAACATCGAATCTATGCTCTTGATGCCAACTGATCAGGCTGCTGCTGGGATGGTAGCGCGCTCCTGATTTTTTGTCCCCAGGCCGCGGCTTCACGTAGAATACGAGGTTCATTTAAGCTAAGAATTCTTCGCCTTTTCATTAGGGCTTTACCGCCGACATAGACACTCTCGACATCAGGGCCCTGAACGCTATAGATCAAATGAGAATAAATGCGATGCAATGGCTGCATATGAGGGCTTCGCGTATCGATAACAATAAAATCAGCTTCTTTGCCTTCTTCCAAGCTTCCGCACTGAGCGCCAAGACCGATAGCTTCGGCTGAGCGACGCGTAACCGAATCAAAAACAATTTGGCCAGGCAAAGATTTCAAATCTCCCTGACTCACATGATGAATTTTGGATAGAAAATTAATTTCCGCAAACATATCGAGATTATTGTTACTCGCCGGTCCGTCGGTTCCCACACAAAAGCGCGCATTAGAGGCTAGCATTTTTTGAATAGGTGGAATGCCGCTGCCAAGTTTGGCATTACACTGGGGATTAAAAACCGCCGTAACATTGGATTGTCGTAGATAATTATAATCCTGATCCTCTAGCCAGACACAATGCGCCAAGAGAGCAAATTTGGCTTCAAGCAGGCCGCTTCGTTTGGCAAGTTGCACGGGAGAGCTTCCAGTTTGGCGCTTGATATCGGCCAACTCTTTTTTGGTCTCGGACGTATGCATCATGATTCCCATGTCTAATTCTTTAGCACTCTGGGCAACAAATTCGAGAGTGCGCTGCGAGCAAGTATAAGGTGCATGAGCAATTAGTGCTGCCTGCAGACGCGGATGCTTTTTGAGCTTTCGCTTCAAGGCCTTGGCCTTTCGAAGGGCATCATCCTGTGATTTGGAGTCGGTCCCGCCTTCATCAAAAAAATGCTGACCGATAACGCCCCGTAATCCCGATCGATCCAGGGCACCGGCTTGAGCCTCAACAAAATAATACATATCGGCCACACCCACGCAGCCCGAGCGAATCAATTCACAGGCACCCAGCTCAGTCCCGACACGAACAAAATTCGGATCCACCCATTTCTTTTCAGCTGGAAAAATATAGTCGCGAAGCCAGCTAAACAAATCCAGATCTTCTGCCAAACCACGAAACAGTGTCATGGCCAAGTGAGTATGAAGATTGTAAAGACCAGGCGTAATCACACCATAGCGACAGTCCTCAATTTGAAAGCTTTTGTGTCGCGGGCGATCCTTCCAACTTCCTAATCCCACAATCTTTGACGCCTCAATGGCCAAAAAAGCATCCGACTCAAAAACATCATGCGCTGTATTGGAGCTTACCAGCCCTTGAGCTCTAAAAATCTTTTTCTTTGCCACTAAAGACTTACTCCAATGATGGCTTCGACAAGATTTTGAAAATCCTGACTGGCGTCGCGACCTGCCTGCAGAACATCTTCGTGTTTAAGAACTTGATCGACAACGCCCGCTCCAAAATTGCAAACACA
Source organism: Deltaproteobacteria bacterium CG11_big_fil_rev_8_21_14_0_20_45_16 (assembly GCA_002787535.1). Classification (GTDB taxonomy): domain Bacteria; phylum Bdellovibrionota; class UBA2394; order UBA2394; family UBA2394; genus 1-14-0-20-45-16. The sequence goes on along the minus strand of PCXB01000099.1, from coordinate 31,251 downwards.
ACTGATTCCAAGAATTTCCGCCCCCATCTGCTTAAGCGCGATGGCTTCCCATACCGTTGACATTCCGACTATATCGGCTCCCATTGTACGGAAGGCCCTAATCTCAGCAGGTGTCTCAAAGTTTGGGCCTCGGACGCCGATATAGACAGCTTCTTTCAACGGAAATTTCAGTTTAGTCTTTTTACTTAGGCTCAAAACTTGTTCTCGCCACTTAAGCGAATACAGATCTGACATATCCGGAAATCTCTCAGCGCCATAAAGTTCAGCACCCGTAAGCGGATTTTTCCCGGTGAAGTTAATATGGTCACCAATAAGCGCCAAACTCCCAGGCGGGAAAGCTTTATGCGTGGAGCCCGAGGCGTTGCTTAGTATGAATTTTCTAATACCAAGTTTCCGCAAAGCTCTTAATAAATAGACAACTTCATTTGGGGTATGGCCCTCATAGCCATGTAATCTGCCAGAAAGCGCAATGACTTTCTTGCCCTCTAATTCCCCAACAACCAATTCGCCCTTATGTCCAGCGACGCTACTTACTTTGGCGCCAGGTATTTGGGAGTAGGGGATACGTTTGGCCGAAGAGATCTTGTCAGCAAGTGGTCCAAGTCCGCTACCCAGAACAAGGGCGAGATCGGCTTCAATTTTCTGGGAACCCAAAAACTCCAAAGCCTGATCGATCATTCACCTATAACTTTACGAATGAGTTCTTGCTTTGAAAAGCATTCTTCTTCGATTTGAAGAGATTCATTGACTAACCTAAGGCACTTGTTCAGTCGCGCCGGCGTTCGATAGAAAATCTCTAAGATAGGCTGACCCTTTTCGACTCGATCAGCATTTTTGACTTCATGCTTCAGGCCGACATCAAAATCGATTTTGTCCTCTTTGCGTTTTCGGCCAGCACCTAATTCGATAAGGGCAAGACCAAGCTTTCTGGTATCCCAGCGCAGATAGCCTGAGGCCGGACTTTTCACCACTCGAGACCGAAGAGCAAGTTTCCGTGAATTCATGATTTTTTCAAACTTCGCAAGCTTGCCGCCTTGTGCCGCGATCATTTGTTCAAAATGATAGAGAGCGGCCCCACTTTCGATGGCCATTTTTATTCGCGATCGGGCTTCGTTTTCGGAATAAGAGCCAAGCTTGAGCATCGAAATCCCAAGCTTCTCAGTTAATTCTTGTGAGTCTTCAGGGCCCTCACCTCTTAAGATAGCAAGGCTTTCCAAAATTTCTAATCGGTGACCGCTGTAACGACCGAGGGGTGTGTCCATATTCGTAAGATGAGCAACACTTTTGACACCCTGGAGTTCAGATACTTTCTGCAGGGACCGGGCGAGTTTTTCGGCCTCTGCAAAATCCTGCATAAATGCTCCGCTCCCAAACTTAACATCCAACACGAGAGCATCCAATGATTCAGAAAGTTTTTTCGACAGAATGCTTGCCGTAATGAGGGGGATGCTCGCGACACAGCCCGTGACATCTCGCAGAGCATAGAGAATCCTATCCGCCGGGGCGATCTCAGGACTTTGTCCAGAAATACAGAAACGATGCTTCTTTAATACTTTATAAAAATCTTTGAGAGGCAGCGTTGCTTTCATACCCGGGATAGACTCAAGTTTGTCAATGGTTCCACCCGTATGGCCCAGACCTCGGCCGGCGATCATAGGAATATGAATTCGCTCGCTTGCCGCGATAACAACTGGAGCCAGTGGGATCGAGATCTTATCGCCGATTCCCCCGGTGCTATGCTTGTCGATAAAAAGAGCATCCTTTGGAAAAGAATTAAAACTGAAAGATCGACCCGAATCTTTCATCGCCCTGGTCAAGGCAGCGGTTTCATCAAAGTTCAGGCCATTAGCAAAAATAAAGGCCAGTAAACTTGCGATTTGATAATCAGGGGGAGGCTCCTTCGAAATAATCGACCCCATCCACTGCTCCATCTCTTCCGCGCTCAAGCTCTCAGACCTTTGCTTCTTATATATAAGAGGGAGTAAATCTGCCACTAGGCCCCCAACTCAGGCAAAAAGCTCTTACCATTAGGAAGGCCTTTAATTTCAAAATTATCCAAAATGCTTTGACCTAAATCACAAAAACTCTCGCGCTTATTTAAATCGATTGAAGTCTTCAGACTCGGGCTGTACATCACGAGTGGGACATACTCTCGCGTATGATCCGTTCCTTTAAAGCTAGGATCGTTGCCATGGTCGGACGTGATCACAAGAAGATCGTTTGGCTCTAAGGTCTTCAAAATTTCTGGCAAACGTTTATCGATATGCTCGAGATGCTGTGCATAGCCTCCAGGATTTCGTCTATGTCCATAAAGTGTATCTAGATCATTGAGATTACAAAACACCAAGCCCTTAAAATCCTGCTTTGATTTCAAAACTTCCTTAAGTTTGTCGATTCCTTCGTCATCTGTTTTGGAAATGATGCTTTCGGTAATACCTTCCCCATCATAGATGGAAGGGATTTTCCCCATTCCAATAACACCAAAATGATGAGCTTTTAATTTGCTTAGGCAAGTTTCTCCAAAAGGTTTTAGAGAGAAATCTTTTCGATTCGTGCTTCGTTTAAAGCTTTCGGATGTCGTCCCAAGAAAGGGTCGAGCAATAACACGACCTACTTTAAATGGAGACTCACTAAGAATTTTTCTGGTTTCTAAGCATACGTTATACAATCGTTCCAATTCAAAGCCCTCTTCGTGACAAGCGATTTGAAACACGCTATCCCCTGACGTATAGACGATGGGCTTTCCTGATTGAAGATGTTCTTCACCCAATTCCTTTATAATTTCGGTTCCACTTGCGGGTTTGTTTCCCAAATAGCCCGGAAGCGAGTTACGTTTCAAAAAAGCGTCCATAATATCCTTGGGAAATCCATTGGGAAAATAAGAGAAGCTTTCCTGAACAGGCAAACCCATCATTTCCCAATGTCCAGTGGTAGTATCTTTGCCCGCTGAGATTTCTTTCATTTTCCCAAAGGCCGCCCCGCTCATGATTGGCAAAGACGAATCGAGCCCCGCTGCCTTTAAAAGTCCAAGCTTTTCGAGATGAGGAAGACTGAGTTGAGGGCGAACTTTATATAAATGAGCCAGTGTGTTTGAGCCCACATCTCCAAACGCCTTGGCATCGGGGAGTTCGCCGACGCCGAAGCCATCCAAAACCAGGACACAAATACGATTGAATCTCTTTATATCTGTCACGGTTTAAGAGCTTACTTCTTTCATGATGGCCACTGATTGCGAGCATCCGAGCCGAGTCGCGCCAGCCTCCAGCAGTTGCATGGCCTGTTCATAAGTTTTGACACCTCCACTTGCCTTGATGCCCATCAAACTGCCCACAGTCAATCGAATCAACTTGATGTCCTCAACAGTTGCACCACCGCCCATAAAGCCCGTGGAAGTTTTTACAAACGCAGCGCCAGCTTTCACACAGATTTCAGAAGCCCGAACCTTCTCTTCTTCGGATAGCACGGCTGTTTCAATAATCACTTTTACGGGACAGCTTTTAGCCGCTTGAATCACCCGCTCGATGTCTTCCAAAACCTCCAAGTCGAGGCCAGATTTAAGGGCGCCAGTATTCATTACCATATCGATTTCGTGCACGCCGGCTCTTAAAAGCTGCTGAGTTTCGAAGGCTTTCAGTTCACTCGTGTTGGCTCCAAGAGGAAAACCGACAACGGAGCATACCCTCACAGAGCTGCCCGTTAACTCCTGTTTGGCCGCCGGTACCCAATAAGGGTTGATGCAGACGGAAAAAAAGCCGTAGCTTTTAGCCTCCTTGCAAAGCTTCTGAATTTGCTCTTTTGTGGTGTCGGCTTTTAAAAGGGTATGATCAATCTTTTTGGCTAGCTCCGAGCTCATCAGACCTATTTAGCTCAGACTATAGAAAATATCAGCTGAAAAGGCGTCTGTCAGAGGCTTTATAAGTCCTCAAATAGGCTCTTATAACGAATTTAATTTTTGCTTTCGTATTCTTGTCGGCTGGTTCATTTTAGGAGGTTCAAAGACCGATGTTAGCCTTACGATTACATACTGATTTTTCGCTTCTTAAGTCGATGGTTCCTGCCGAAGCCTATGTAGAGGCCTTAAAGGATCGGGGTTATAGCGCAGGCGCGATAAGCGACTTCAACTGTGGTTTTGGTTGGGTGGACTTCTTTTTTAAGATGAAGTCTGCGGGACTCAAGCCCGTACTTGGAACTTGCCTAGAAATCGCTCTGATTCCGGAGTCCAAACAACTCGGAGGCGTTTGCTTTTATGTTCTGAACTCAGTCGGCTATCGGAATCTAAACAGAATATTAAGCGCACACTCGTTTGGAACATTAAATTTTGAAAAACTCTTAAATTGCCAGGAGGGACTGATCATGACGGTCACGCCTGAGCATCCACATTTACTGGAGCACTCAGATTTTTTAAAATCATGGAATGTGCAGAATCTGTTTTTTGAAGTGCATCGCTTTGAAAATGCTCCAGATGAAAATCGAGTGCGTGAAGCGGCGAAGCGGTATGGCGCGCGTTGTATGGCAGCGCAACCAGTTTATTTTTTGAACCCTGAGGATCGCGTAGCGCACGAAGTTTTGATGTGCATTGGTGCCGCCAAGACGATTGACGATGAATCTCGTCCCAGGCTCCCTTCGGCTGAGTTTTACTTGAAGACGAAAGATGAAATGCAGCGCCAATTTCAGGATGCGCCGGAACTCTTGGCCGTCAACGATGAGATTCTTAATCGTGTTGATTTTAAATTCGAAACGGATACGTATCATCTTCCAAGTTTTGGAAATGATAAGGATGTCTACGAGAGGTTTTATAAAGAATGTCATAAGGGCTTGGAAAATCGCTTAGACTTGATTTTCTCACAAAATCTTAACCGCGACAAAGCGGTACTTGAGAAGCAATATCGCGAGCGCTTACATCGCGAGTGCGAAATTATTCGTGATATGAAATTCCCCGGATATTTTTTGATTGTTGCGGATTTCATTGGTTGGAGCAAATCCAACAACATTCCGGTAGGTCCGGGTCGTGGTTCGGGCGCAGGGAGTTTGGCGGCTTATTGCCTGCGGATAACGGACATTGATCCTATTCGTTACAATCTTTTGTTCGAACGATTTTTAAATCCCGAACGGGTAAGTCTTCCGGATTTTGACGTCGATTTTTGTATTCGGGGCCGTGATCAGGTGATTCAGTATGTGCGAGACAAGTATAATCTTAAAGGTGATCTTCCCGATGAAGAACGTCTTAAAGTCTCTCAAATCATCACTTACGGTAAAATGAAATCGAAGGCTGTGATTCGCGATGTGGGTAGGGCCATGGGTATCCCTTACTCAGATGTTGATGCGATTGCCAAGTTGATCCCCAATGTTTTGAACGTAAGCTTAAAGGAAGCTTATGAACTCGAGCCTGAATTTGAGAACCTTCGTAATCGCGATCCAAAAGCGGACCAATTGCTGCGAGTGGCTGAGCAGCTCGAAGGCTTAAACCGACACAGCAGTGTTCATGCCGCTGGGGTTGTGATTGCCGACGATGTTCTTACAAAATATTTACCTATCTTTAAAAGCTCTGACTCAGAAATTGTTTCACAGTACGAAATGAAGGCCGTCGAAAAAATCGGTCTCGTCAAGTTTGACTTTCTTGGCTTGAGAAATCTAACTGTCATTCAAGACTGCATTCGGTTACTTGGCAAAGATATCGATTTGCTCAAGATTGATTACAACGATCCTAAGGTCATGGCGGAGATTTCGACTGGTGAGACGATGGGGATTTTTCAACTTGAGTCATCGGGGATGAGAGATGTTATTCGACGCCTTCAGCCCAATGTTTTTGAAGACCTGATAGCGATTGTTGCGCTTTATCGTCCTGGTCCCTTAGAGGGTGGGATGGTTGATGATTTTATTTTGAGAAAGCGTGGTCAGAAGGAGGTTACTTACCCTGTTTCGATTCTTGAGCCTATCTTGAAAGAAACTTACGGAGTTTTTGTCTATCAGGAACAAGTCATGGGCACGGCTAATTTGATGGCAGGATTTAGTCTTGGAGAGGCGGATCTTCTTCGTCGAGCAATGGGAAAAAAGATTGCCGAAGAGATGGCTAAGCAGCGAGAGAAGTTTGTGGCCGGTGCGGTCGCTAATAAATTTGATGAAAAGAAATCTCAACAGATATTTGATTTGATGTCCGAGTTTGCGAAGTATGGATTTAACAAATCCCATGCGGCCGCTTACGCGATGATCACTTTGCAGACAGCCTATCTTAAGACTTATTACCCGGAAGCTTTTTTCGCGGCTCTTTTGAGTTCGGAAAAAGAAGATACTGAAAAAGTGGGCATTATCATTCGAACGGCTCAGAAGCGTGGGATTTCGATTTTGCCGCCTCATATTAATGGTTCGGATTCAGAATTTTCCTTGGAAAACCAAGCCGATGGGAAGCTTGCCGTTCGATATGGACTGGCGGCGATCAAGAACCTTGGCCACAATGTGGCCAAGGCGATAATGGATGATCGTCTAGAAAATGGCTTGTTTAAGGATTATACAGATTTTTTTAAACGAATTTCTTCTCAGCTTCTTAACAAGCGACAGGCGGAATGCTTAATTCGATCTGGGGCTATGGATGGATTGGGATTGACTCGCTCCTCGCTCTGCAATGCTTTGGATGTTTTGACAGGCGTGGCTCAGGCTGAAGATAGAGCCCGCCGAAGTGGACAAGGGGCTTTGTTTTCTCAGAAGCTCAAAATCAAGGAGCTCGAAGAGTGGCCCGACAAAATTAGATTGAATGACGAAAAGCATTTGATGGGGACCTATATGACGGGGCATCCATTAGAAGGATTTCAGGCCATGTTGTCGTCGTACAAAGCAGTGCCCATTTCCAAAGTGCTAACGGCTCCCGTGCCTCCTCGTGAAAAGGAGATTCAGATCGCCGGAATGGTGACAGGTGTGAAGCAGATCATGACGAAAAAGGGCACGAAGATGGCCTTCTTTAGTTTGGAAGACATTGAGGCTTCGGTAGAAGTAGTTATTTTCTCAGATTTGTACGCGAAAAAATCTGATCTTGTTGTGTCGGATAGGCTCTTGTTGGTCTCGGGTCAGGTGGTGCGTGAATCGGGGAGCACTCGGCTTTTGGTTCGTGATCTACATGAGCTATCTTTGGCCAATTTTTCGCAGATGCAGGTAAAGCTTCGTGATAATTCCTTAGTTGAAAAACTTCCCGCGTTGATGAAAGAGGGGGAGCGTTTTAAGGGAGTTGTGCCCCTTAAGGTTAAAATGCCGGTTGAGGCCAATGTAGAGGGTACAACGCTTAAGCAGTCCCATGTATTAATAGACACGGCCCTAGAAGTGCAGACCCATCCCCAGTTCATAACTTGGATAGAAGCTGAATTTGGACAAGGCTCTGTCGAGTTAGTCTGATAGAATTTTCATAGTGAAAGACGATCGATTTCAAAAGGATCTTCGCAAAAGGCATCGGGCAATTTTGGTCGGGACTTATTCGCCGATGCGCAAGTTTATGAAGCCAGGAATTGAGCCGGCAGTAGAAGATACACTGGACGAGTTGGCTCAGTTGGCCGCTTCGGCTGAAGTTGAAGTCTTGGATCAGGTCATTTGTCGCCTCGATCGGATCAACCCGAGAAGTTATATAAATAAAGGAAAGATTGAAGAGATTGCGAGTTTAGTGGAGTTGAAATCAGCGGATCTTGTTATTTTTGATGATGAGTTATCGCCCAGTCAGAATCGAAATCTTGAAGAGTCCATTGATGTCCGAGTCGTGGATCGAAGAGCTTTGATTCTGGATATTTTTGCCAAGCGCGCTAAGACTTCGGAAGGGAAGCTTCAGGTTGAGTTAGCACAGCTCATGTATATGTTACCGCGTTTGACTCGTATGTGGACACATTTGGAGCGGCAAAAGGGCGGGATTGGTTTGCGTGGTCCTGGCGAAACTCAGCTTGAGATTGACCGACGTTTGGTTAAAGAAAAGATGCGTCGCTTGAAGGAGGACCTCAAGAAGGTTCAAAACGTACGAAAGCTTCAGAGGGAAAAACGAAAAAAAATTCCGATGGCCCAAGCCGTTTTGGTTGGTTACACGAATTCCGGAAAATCAACTTTATTTAATCGGTTGACGGAGGCGGATGTTCTGGCGGCAAATCAGTTGTTTGCAACCCTTGATCCCGTTACTCGAAAACTTCAGCTACCCAATCACCGAGAGATCGTCTTGACAGATTCGGTGGGATTCATTCGAAAGCTTCCTCATGAATTGGTGGACGCCTTCAGAGCGACACTCGAAGAAGCGCAGAATGCTGATATTTTGTTACATGTAATCGATTGTTCAGATCCTTTGTGGGAAAGTCATAAGCAGGCCACCGAACAGGTTCTTCTAGAATTGGAATGTCTCGATAAGCCCATTGTGGAAGTCTACAATAAAATTGATCGGCTAGCCGAAGGCGAATTTGGAATTGTACGAAGTCCTCGCCGGGTCTTCCTGTCTGCTTTGACCGGCGAGGGCATGGATCGACTGTTAGAGAAATTGTCTGATTCCGTTGAAGGTGGGCGGAGTCGAGTGAAGTTGATTTTACCTCAAAGTCGAGGAGATCTCTTGGCCGTTGTTCATCGCGAGGGTAAGATAATCGAGCAAAACTTTGAAAATGATTATATCGAGCTCGTTGTCGAGTTACCGATTAAGAGGGTGGAACAATGGAAACATTTAGGATTTGTAGTCGTCGATTATGTGCCTATGCAGGTCTAGCCTGTCTCGTTTTTTCAATGATGTTGATTTTCCCCGACGCAGGACTTGAAGCTCAGAGCCGCCAAGTAGAGGTGGAGGTTGAAGTGCCGATTGAAAGTGGAAATTTGGCAGCCGCCCTTGATAAAGCTCAACTTGAAGCTTTCAAAAAGGCCGTTGAGATGACGATGCCTGCTGGCTTGGATCCTGTGGAACAATCGGGACGAATAAGGAATGCGGCTACTCAAATTAAGAGCTTTCGGCTGTTGTCTCAAAAGGAAGAGGCGGGAAACTTATTTGCGAAATATTCTTGTGAAGTTGTCTTGGGACAGGCTGTGCCGAGCCAGGCCACGCCGTACTATGACGAAAGATTTGCTGTGGAGATTGTATGGAATAATCCTAAACAGTCAAAGTCCCTCGGCACGGTACTTCAAAAGATTCAATCATACCCGAATCTTAAATTGGGTTTGATTCGAACACAGCGCGGCAGTGTGTGGGTGGAAGTTCTGTCGCAAGAGTCTCCGGAGGTTCTGCGCGCCAACCTTCGCTCGGAATTTGGAAGTGCATCTGAAGTAAAGTTACATAGAGATCTTGAGCCTTTCGAATCAAATGTTGAACCCTCCTCTGAGCCCCTTTTCCATGAATAGGCATGACAGCTTCTGAAGAGACAAATCGTAAGCGTCTAAAGTTGGTTGTTTCAGATTTTCATTTGGGCGCTGGACATCGCAATCAGGATGGTTCCATAAATATTTTAGAAGATTTTTTTCATGATCGTGAATTCATAGAATTTATTAATCATTTTTCTTCTGGTGACAATGAACTTGCGGATGTTGAATTGATTCTCAATGGAGATTTCTTCAACCTTTTAATGATAGATTTCGAGGAAGTCGAACCTGAGATTGTAACCGAGCAGGTGGCCCTTCGTCGCATGGGTAAGATTATGAAGGGTCATTTGGCAACTATCAATGCGATGAAGTATTTTCAATCGTTACCCAATAAGAATCTAAGTTTTGTAATGGGCAATCATGATCCCGGGATTTTATTTCCGTCGGTTCAAGATCTCATACGTGAGTATTGCGGGAAAGACGTCCGATTTTTTTTGGATACTTACGAGTTTGATGGGATCTATGTAGAGCACGGCAATCAATATGAGGTGGCGAATGCCTTCGATCGCAAGCAATACTTTTTGACTAAAGGACTTGCTGAACCGGTTTTGAACCAGCCATGGGGAACATATTTTCTGGTTCACGTTGTGAACACTGTAAAGAGAAACAAACGGCACTTTGACAAGGTTCTGCCGTTCTCAACATATTTGAGATGGCTGATTGTTTATGATTTTAGATTTTCATTAAAAATATTCTGGATGATTATTCGCTTCTTTTTCATTTCCCGTTTCAAAAATGACCCACGGCGTAATACGTCGTTTCGACAAACTTTAAGTATTCTTTTGGAGGCACCCGTTTTCCCTGATCTCGATGAGGCTGCGGAGAGGATTCTGATGACTCGTGACGATATTCGCGTGGTTATTTTTGGACATAATCATCGGCCAGCCTTTCGTGAAGTAGCACAGGGCAAAATATATATTAATACGGGAACCTGGAACGAAATGACCCATCTCGAGCTGGATAGGATCGGAAGTCGTTTGATGTGCACATTTGCCTTTATAGAATATCTAGACGGTCAAGCGAGAGCCTCTCTTCGTGTCTGGAAGGGGCGAAGACGTTTGAGTGTTGAGGCTGACGTAGCCTAATGAATGAGAGGCTTGGGTGAGTAAACTTACAAATATTCAAATCTCCCGAGCCACCGACTCTAAACATATTCAAATTAACTTTGCTGGTATGGAAACTCTCTCGGCCGATAATGTGAATGGGTATCCTAAATTATTTCGAAACTTCTTTGATCGAATTGAAAATTTTAAATTTTTAAGAAATTTAAAATTGGAGTTTCGAGGCGATTTATCAGAGGATGAGAAACTTTATCTGCTTCGCCAGACACAATCTATCGAGCGGGAAATATTGTTGTCTTTGGGGAGCCATGAAGACTCCCTTTTGGGTCTTCGAAATAGTTTTTATAATTTGCCTACGGCCATCGAAAGGACAAACTGGGGCGAGCTGAAGGTGACCAAAGATTTTTCAGCCATCCTTATGGCGGCCGGACCATCGATTGATGAAAATTGGAATCTTCTACGAGAAGTCCAAAATGACTATCTTCTTATATGTGTGGACGCCATTTTAAAGAAGGCATTGCAGAACAAGGTTCGGCCACATATTGTCGTTTCGACGGAGAGAGGTTTGGAAGGTCTTCTGTTTTTTGAAAATCTACCGGGTGATTTGAAAACTATTTTATTAGGACAGATAACCATCCCTAGGCAACTATTTGAAAACTATCCAGGACAGAAGATTTGGGCGGGTAAACTTTCTGGGTTCTCTCTTTGGTTGCCATTTACGAAAAATAAGCTCATTTGGTCAGGGAGTTCTTCAGCGCATCTGGCTTATCAGGCGTGCAGTCTTTGGGGAGCTAAATCGATCGCTTTGGTGGGGCAAGATCTTTGCTATCATCCGGAAAGTTTTCAGAGTCATGCAGACTTGGGTGGTATCTATGAAGACTGGTCTAGAGCTCGCAAGGTGGAAGAATTGGTCAAAGAAAGCTCCGCGACTTGGGTTCCTGGTAACACTTACGAGAAGGTTTTGACGCAGCCCATTTGGAATACATTTGAGCAAGAATATATACTGATGATGCAGGGCTCCCATTCCCCTACTTTTAACGCTTCACGTTTAGGGCGGCGCATTGCAGGGATTCCCTACCAAAGTCTTGAGGCATGGATCGAGTCGCAAAGTGACATGAAAGTCGAAGTTAGTCTTGAGTCCGTTGACGCGACGCTTAAGGCTGAAAAGAAGGATTCGCTTCGACAAATCGCACAACAGTCCCGAAGGGCTCTCTCTGCTGCGGGGCAGAGGTTAGAATCCATTGATCCTGGCTCCGAAAACTTTATGGCGATGGTCGACGTGATTATTTTTGAGGACACTTTTTTGAAACTTGTTTTTGAGCTTGTGATCGCTACTTACGCAGAGCTTTCGATCAAAGAGTTTCAGGAAGTTTCTTCTGAAAATATGAGATTGGATTTTTTGAATTTAGTGAAAAAATCTATTTCGGAAGTTTTACAATTATTGAATCAATCTGATGCTTTAGGCCTTTAAATTCTTGTCAGGGCCTTGACGAATTAGTCTAGAAAATGACGTTTTTGATGCGGCAAACTTTGCCGACGCAAGTTTTTCACAAGCCATTCGGATAGTTATCAATCTAGCTAATTGGTACACGGCTTGCTTTTAGGAGCGGCTTAGGGGGCAGGCTATGGCAGACGAAGCAGAAGTTCAAGCAGACGGAGCCGCAGATGGCGGGGAAGGCAAGAAAAGAAAGATTCCGCTTTGGGTGATCATTCTCATTGCGGGACAGTTGGTTGTCGTTGTCGGCCTTATTGTCGCGTTCACAGTTTTGAGTGGTCATAAAGAGGAGAGTGCCGAAGAAGCCGGACCAACTGTGGAGGAGCAAAAAGTGGATCCGAGTAAAGTAAAGGATCCTTCGGCATTAATTGGCCCTCAATTTGAACTTGAAGAGTTCTTGGTGAACTTGATCGATGATGGAAGAGGGCCAAGGTATTTGAAAGTTAGTATGAAATTTGAACTCGAATCGGAAGAAGTGCGCCCTGAAGTCGAGGGGCGATTGGCTCAAGTACGAGATGAGATTTTGCTACTTCTCACTTCAAAGCGAGTTACCGATGTTGAGGGATCAGATGGGAAAAGGATTCTCAAGGATGAGATTTTCACGAGGGTAAATAAAATTCTCGTTACCGGCAGAATTAAGAGAGTTTATATCACGGATTTTGTAATTCAGTAATCTGATTACGAAGGGAGAGGGCTAGTGGCAGGAAATAACGAGGGCGGTGGAGAAAAGATTCTATCTCAAAATGAGGTCGATACGCTTCTTAGTGCCGTCAAAGAAGGTGAAGTTAAGACTGAACAGAATGCTGGCAATGGCGGCACGCTTCAGTCTTATGATTTCCGAAAGCAGCGGAAACTCGTTCGTGCGCGTCTTCCTGGTCTAAAGATTATCCATGATCGATTTCAGAGAAGTTTCCGACAGACGCTTTCAAGTTTGGTTCGGAAGAATGTGGTTGTCGAGACCCTTCAGACCGAAATGTTTCGTTATGGTGAGTGGATATCGAGTCTGCCCGTACCCTCGTGTTTGAGTATCGTGCGACTTTCACCGCTTATCGGTCAATCCATTATCTATATGGAGCCTACATTTGTTTATGCTCTCATCGATAGCATTTTTGGTGGCGGACGGGTCAATACTTCTAAGAGTTCCGAGGGCGATTTCACAACTATCGAATTGAAAATTATTCAAAAATTGGTTCAGTATTTTGCGACCGCCCTCGAAGCGGCTTGGTCGACGATTTTTGAACTGAACTTTGAGTTTGTTCGAACAGAGACCAATCCAGAATATGTAAGTATCGTTGCGCCGAGTGACGTGATTGTTGTTATCGACTTTGGAGTCACTTTTGAAGAAGTAAGTTCCAAAATGCAAATGGTCATTCCACTATTTGCTCTTGATCCTATTAAGCAACTTCTGTCGGATCATACATTTGTTGAGCAATCTCAACCGAATCCGAACTGGAAAATTTGGATTGGACAATCTCTTAAAGGTTCAAAAATTGGCCTTGGGGTCAATCTCGGAACGGCCGAAGTTACACTTGGAGATGTTCTTAGCCTCAAAAGGGGTGACGTCATTCAACTTAATGAATACGTAGCCGACCCACTTATGGCCAATCTCGAGGGAGTTGCCAAATACGCCGTTCGAATGGGGATTAGTTCTGGGCAGCAAGCGGTTTTAATCGAATCTATTAAACAACTAAGAGGACAGCACTCAGAGGAGGAATAGTCATGGCCGATGAAACAAAACAACCAGGGGATGATGTCAAGTCGGTTGACCAGCCTGAGCTTAAGCAAGGCAAGACTGGGGCCGGCCCACAAACCATCGATTTGCTTCTCGATGTTCCACTCAATCTGAGTGTCGAGCTGGGCCGATCAAAGATGATCGTTAATGACCTACTTCAGCTGGGACAGGGATCTGTGATTGAGCTTAACAAGATTGTTGGAGAGCCACTTGAGGTGATGGTCAATGAGAAGCTAATCGCAAGAGGCGAAGTCGTGACTTTAAACGATAAATTTGCCGTTCGATTAACTGATATTATATCACCTTCCGATCGCTTAGATAAGTTGGCTTAAGGAGTGATGATGGATTCGCCTTGGTTCATATTAGGACGGGCGCTTGGGAGTCTAGGCTTAGTACTAGCTCTGATTTTTGCGCTCGCCTGGTTGGCCAAAAAATTTGTCAAGCCGCAGTCGTGGCTGAGTCCATTGGCGAGTATTAAGATTCATCAAAATATTAGCATTGCTCCAAAGAAAAAACTGATGATCGTGGAAGTGGAAGGTCGCCGCTTATTACTGGGTCTTGGCGCTGAAGCAATCACGATGCTTTGTGAGTTAAATGCTAATGTTGTTGGGATACAGGATCCGAGGGAACTTTCGCAGGAGTCAAGCCATGTGGAAAACTAAGTTCGTTCTGTGGATCTTCCTAGCCTTTCTTTTGGGAAGTCTTGAGGTCTCGGGTCAGGGCTTGCCATCCGTTACGGTGAGCATGGGTGGGGCAACAAGCCCCGAGAAAATGAGTACAACTCTTCAAATATTGCTCATGATTACGATTCTATCTTTGGCTCCGGCGATTCTCATTACCATGACATCCTTTACGCGTTTCATGATTGTCTTCTCTCTGCTTCGCCAAGCGATGGGAGTTCAAAATATTCCTCCCAATCAAGTTCTTGTTGGATTGGCTTTGTTCATGTCTTTCATTGTCATGGCGCCCACTCTTAAGCAAATTAACGAGAAAGCTCTTCAGCCCTATCTGAAGAACGAAATATTACAGGAGGATGCTCTAAAGGCCGCCGTGGATCCTATCCGGAAATTCATGCTCTCGCATACGAGAGAAAAGGATCTCGCTTTGTTCATTAGCCTTTCAAAGGAAAAGAAACCCGAGACGGCACAGCAAATAGAAACGGCTTCACTCATTCCTTCATTTATTATTTCGGAATTGAAAACCGCCTTTCAAATTGGCTTTATGGTTTATATACCTTTCTTAGTTATCGATATTGTCGTTGCCTCCATTTTATTGGCAATGGGAATGATGGTTCTGCCGCCAGTAATTATTTCGCTTCCATTTAAGTTGATGCTCTTTGTGCTTGTTGATGGTTGGAGCCTCATTGTCGGTAGTCTCGTTAAGTCATTTGAGGTTATTCAATGACATCGCAGTTTATAGAAAGTGTGGCCGTCGAAGCCATGCGGACCATTTTGATCGTTTCATCGCCAGTTCTTGGCGTAGCCTTGGTAATCGGTCTTGCCATGAGTATTTTTCAGGCGACCACTCAAATCAATGAAATGACCTTGGCCTATATCCCTAAGATTGTTGCCGTCTACGTGACCTTGGTTGTCGCGGGCGGATTTATTATGACCCGACTGATGAGCTTTACGAGTGGAATATTTTCGGATTTTTCGAGGTATGTTCAGTGAACTTTGACTCATTAATTAATATCGAGACGATTGTTAGCTTTCTTTTGGTGCTCTTTCGCATTGCCGGTATATTATTTGTTGCGCCACTATTGGGAAACCGGGCGATACCTGCACAGGTTCAAATGTTCTTAGCCATAACAATTTGTATTCTAATTTCTCCTAGCGTTCATTTCCATGATCCCTTGGCTTATACGAGTGACTGGTATCTCATGACTTTGATTTTGCAGGAAGTGACCATTGGCGTAATGATAGGGTTTGCTGCGGCGATCTTATTTGCCGTTGTACAGATTGCCGGTGAAATTTTTGGGATGAAGGTTGGATTTTCGATCGCTCAGATCATCGACCCGTCGAACGAAGGATCTTCCGGAGTTCTCACAAGTCTTTATGTTTTATTGGGTGGTCTTATTTTTATTCAACTCAATGGACATCATGTGATTATCCAAGCCTTGATTCAAAGCTTTCGATTGATCCCTCTTGGATCTGGCATTGAGCTTGCAGGCGCTTCGGTTCTCAGTGGGTTCCTCGTCAAAATACTCGCTCTTGGGATCAAGATTGCGGCGCCACTTATCATCGTTATGACCCTGCTTTATTTGGCCTTTGGCTTTATCACCAAACTATCTCCCCAGATGAATATTTACTTTAATGTGGGTTTTATTCTTGGTCCGGTTTTAGGGCTTTTTGTTCTTATGTTAAGTTTTCCTCTCTTTCGAATATTGGTGACAAGACTAACCGAGGGTTTAGAGGGTGATCTCGTTCAGTTGATGAAAGCGCTAAAGGGAGCTTGACGTGGCAGACGATCAAGAAAAAACAGAAGACGCGACACCGAAGAAGCTTGAAGACGCTAGAGCTCGAGGTGAAGTCCCCCAATCAAAGGAGTTTGCCAATTTTGTCGTCTTTCTAGGCTTCAGCTTGACGCTATATTTTGGAGGCAATTTTATCCTTAGGCAAATCACTCTCCTCTTCGAAAATGTTTTAGGGATGCGAGAAGGACTCATGACAAGCGAACGAGAATATTGGGGATTTTTGAGTGAACAGATCTCGGTAATTTTATGGATCATCGGACCAATCTTCGCGTCGGTTTTTATTTTCGGGATCTTTTCTTATCTTGGGCAATTCGGGTTTCTATTTTCGACTGAGAAAATACAGCCAAAGTTTGAGAAAATAAATCCCATGAAAGGTATCAAAAGGATTTTCTCGCGCGACACAGCGGTAGAATTTGTAAAATCATCCGCTAAGGTCATCATATTGACATTCATTTTCTATATTATATTTAAATCAGATATTGATCGGCTGATGTCATCTGGAACAGATGAGCTTCCAAGTATCTTTGTTTACTTCATTGGTTTGATTATTAAGATGTCTTTCGCCGTACTTGTGTTTTTGGCCGTTCTTGGAGTTCTGGATCTCGGTTACCAGCGCTGGAGTTACTATGAAAGACTCAAGATGAGCTTTCAAGAGGTCAAGGATGAGATGAAACAGCGCGAAGGGGATCCACATATCAAGGCCCGCATTCGTCAGATTCAAAGAGAGCTAACTCGGGCAAGGATGATGAAAGATGTTCCTAAGGCCGACGTTGTCGTGGCAAATCCTACGCATGTGGCCGTTGCCCTCAAATATCGGCGCGGACAAATGGGCGCTCCGATGGTTATTGCTAAAGGTGCCGGACATATTGCTTTGAAGATTAAAGAATTGGCGGCCATGAATGGTGTGCCGGTTTTGGAAAAGAGAGAGTTGGCACGCTATCTCTATCGAAATATTGAAATCGGACACTATGTTCCCGAGTCTCTTTATACCGCCGTAGCGGAAATTTTGGCCTACGTTTACCGAATGAAGAAAAAATATCGAAGCCTCGGCGGTTGGACGGGTGATTTTCAACCTCAGGCAGAAGTGTAAGGAGCAAAAGTAGATTTTTATGGCGGAAGCCAAAACAAAAGGAGCTGTGATTAAGTCTGGAAATGCTAACCAGTTTAGCGGCGTCGGTAATTTCTTTAAAAATCGTGAGGCCTTATTCGGATTAGGCTTCATGGCCATTGTCTTGATCATGATGATTCCGCTATCGGCCTGGATGCTCGATTTATTTCTACTTGTTTCCATTTCGGCTTCGCTTGTCGTGTTTCTCATTGCCATTTATTCACAAAGGGCGACAGAGTTTACAATTTTTCCAACGATTTTGCTGATGCTTACAATTTTTAGATTAGCGCTCAACATTGCTTCAACACGTTTGATTTTGACCGAGGGCGGCATGGGTTCATCCGAAGCCGCGGGTCAAATCATTGGAACCTTTGGTGACTTCGTTGTGGGTGGAAACTATCTTGTTGGAATTATAGTTTTCATTATTCTCGTGGTGATTAACTTTATTGTTATCACGAAGGGTTCTGGTCGAATCGCGGAAGTTGCAGCTCGATTCACTTTAGATGGAATGCCTGGAAAGCAGATGGCCATCGATGCCGATCTTAACGCGGGTCTGATAGATGAGGGGGCCGCGCGAAAGCGTCGAAAAGAAATAGAAATTGAAGCAGATTTTTATGGATCCATGGATGGATCGAGCAAATTTGTTCGGGGTGATGCTATTGCGGGGATAATAATCACCATCGTCAATATTGTCGGTGGCTTGATCATCGGTATCGTCCAGGGTGGATTGAGATTTGATCAGGCTATTCAAACCTATACCGTGCTTACGGTTGGAGACGGACTCGTCAGTCAAATTCCAGCACTTATCGTATCAATGGCTGCCGGTATCGTTGTGACCAAGGTTGATGTAGGTAGAAAATTGGCCGATGATTTTTCGCATCAGATTTTTATGCAACCTCAGGCATTCGTTGTGGCGGCTATGGTCATGCTTGTTGGGGCCTTTCATCCGAAAATGCCTTTTTTCCCATTTGCAATTGCAGCAGGCGTCCTGTTTTACCTAGGAGCTCAAGCCAAGAAGAAAGTGGCCGAGTTTCAGGCACAGGAGATTCAAGAAGCCCAGCTTGCAAAAATGAAGGAGTCAAATCATGAGGATCAAGAACAGAAACCAAATGAGTTGGATCCTAATAACTGGGTCGCACCAGTGGACCTTTTGGAGTTGGAGGTTGGTTACGGATTGGTGCCCTTGGTAGATGAGCGTCAGAATGGAGATCTTCTTAAGCGAATGACCCATTTGCGCCGACAATTCGCTCAGGAGATGGGATTTGTTGTGCCGCCCATTCATATACGAGACAATTTGCAGCTTCGTCAGGGAGAGTACGCCATCCTTGTAAAAGGAGTACGTGTGGCTGGGGGCGAATTGTTTGTTGATAAAATGCTGGCTATCGATCCAGGTGGAATTGTCAAAAAGGTTGAAGGTATTGAAACAAAAGAGCCAGCCTATGGATTACCTGCATTATGGATTGATCCGCAGAATAAAGAACAGGCTCAGCTATCGGGATATACGGTAGTCGATAACTCGACGACATTGGCGACGCATCTTAGCGAATTGATTCGGTCACGTGCGGACGAGCTCCTGGGGCGAGAAGAGTTGGGCAAGTTGCTCGAGAAATTAAAGAAATCTCATCCCAAAGTTATCGAAGAGCTTGTTCCAGATCTTTTGAGTGTTGGTCAAATTCTTCGAGTTCTCAAAAATTTACTTAAAGAGGGTGTTCCCATTCGAGATTTGCCTTCCATTTTAGAGTGCTTGAGTGATCACGCTATTCGCACAAAGGATCCCGAGCTCTTAACGGAATCCGTACGTGAGACATTAGCGCCAACGATTACTCAATCGTTTTCACAAGACGGAAGACTTAAGGTTTTAGTTCTTGATCCAGAGTTGGATGAGGAGATTTCTAGAAGTTTGGTCAAAACCGAAGACGGTGTTCAGATTACGATGGATCCGAAGAAGGCCTTGCAGATGATCAATGCCTTACAGACAGAGTGCGAACGAACTTCTGCCGAAGGTGTTCAGCCCGTCGTTTTGACTTCGCCAAGTATCAGAATGTATTTTAGAAAGTTGATCGAGCGACAGGTACAGAACTGTGCTGTGATTTCTCACAGCGAGGTGAGTTCGTTAAGTCAGCTCGAGAGTGTTGGGGTTGTGAAGGTTTAAGGTCGAGGAGGGCTCGTTATGGGAATGCAAATGAAAAAATATCAAGCGGCAACTCTGCAAAAAGCTATTGAGCAAATCCGTGCGGAACTTGGCGATGGGGCCATAATTTTGCAGGTTGATCCGATTTCATCAGGAATGTTTGGACGAAATGGTGTGGAAGTGACGGCAGCTATCGATCGCAAAGAAATGCCCCATCGATTTAGGGCAACTGTGGGCGACGACGACGTCGATGAAAGGCGAATGGTTCAAAGTAATGACGTGAACGATTCAACTAAGTGGACGTCTATGTTTAAAAATCCGTTCAAAAAAGGCTCGCTTCCTTCTCCAAATCAAAAGGCTAAAACAAGCCAGGCTGTGCAGGAACAGGTTAAGCGCCTTGCGGCGCAAAGCGTGATCAAGCCAACGCTTCCGTCACCGAGGGCGGCAGAAAGGGATGAATTGTCGAGTGCTGCCAATACCAGTATGGGTCAACTCTATGCTGTTAAGACGGCTCTCGAGCCATTGAAAAAGGAGATTTCTGAGATTCGCGAAACTTTAAATAAAAACCATGCAAGCAATTCTCGTCAGGCTTCGAGTGCCTTTATTGAATCCGAGATACACTCTCTTCGTCAGACCTTGCAGTCCTATATTCAGGAGAAACGATACGAAGGACAGGATATAAATACGGATGTGCAGCGCCTTGCATCATTTTGGCGAGACAAGGGGATGTCTGAAAAGCAGATCTACAATTTTTTCAATCAGCTCGAATGTGCTGGTGTTGATATTACTGAAACAAAGGCGGCCAGTCTCATACGACCGGTTTTGGAAAAGACGATTCATGCATCACGTTCCCTAGAAGCGTCTAAGAAGAAGATTGTCATTCTTGTTGGTCCTACCGGTGTTGGCAAAACAACAACAATCGCCAAATTGGCAGCTTTTGAGAAGCTAAAGCTGAATCGCAAAGTCGCTCTGGTAACCATTGATGACTATAAAATCGGTGCTACAGATCAGCTCAATCACTATGCGCGAATATTAGATGTTCCTTTTTTAAAAACAAGAAACGATATGCCTCTTGAAGAGCAATTGAGAACCTTTGATGTTGATACCATCTTTATTGATACCTTTGGCGTCTCGCCCAAGGATGAAGAAAAGCTTCTTCAGCTTCGTCGTGCCATTCACTTTAGAGATGCTCACTTGGCTGAGCAGAGAGAGATTCATCTTTCTCTGCCGGTTGGCTTGGCGCAGGGGGATGTCGAAAATAATTTGGCGGGCTTTGAAACATTACAGCCACAGTTTTTATTATTTACCAAATGGGATGAGACAGACAATTGGGGCGGAATGTTGGCAGCGATTTTGGCTAGCGACCGACCGGTCTCCTATGTGGGCAATGGTCAAGAGGTGCCTGATGACCTAACCATTTTCTCGAGAGAAAATTTTATCAAGATAGTTACAAATATTGGGTAGGAGAGGGGAATCCCATGGACCAAGCAAAAAATTTAAGGAACCAAGTCGCCAAGAAAAAAGGTGGTCGATCCACGAAAGTCTTGTCTGTAACAAGCGGCAAGGGTGGTGTCGGAAAGACTCAGACAGTTGCCAATTTGGCTATAGCCCTCCGTGAAAAGGGGAATGAAGTTCTTATCTTTGATGGTGATATGGGTTTGGCCAATATTGATATCATCTATAACATTTCACCTCCCTATAATCTCAAGCACCTCGTCGATGGTTCGAAATCGATTGATGAAGTTTTGTTCAAAAGTGAGGATGGAGTTTATATACTTCCCGCGGCCAGTGGAATTCAAGAGCTAACCAACCTAGATCAGGTACATAAAATGAATTTGATTAGTCAAATTGATCAATTGGAGGGTCGATTTGACTACGTCATTATCGATACGGCTGCTGGAATTTCGGATAATGTCATGTACTTAAATTCTGCTTCGCAGTTTATATTGGTCGTTGTTACTCCGGAGCCGACGAGCATTACCGATGCTTATGCCCTGATCAAAGTTCTGTCGACGCGATACTCCGAAAAAGAATTCTATATTATTACGAACCAGACGAGAACCGAGGCCGAATCAAAGATGGTGTTCAATTCGTTGGTGAGCGCCGCCGATAAATATCTTGATTCGGTGCAATTATGGCACCTGCATAACTTTCCTTACAGTGAGAAAGTGCGTCAATCCATCACAAGGCAAGTTCCTATGATAAAGTTTGAGAAAGAAGGGGAGATTGCGGACTGTTACCGAGAGCTCGCAAAAAAGATCGAGGCTCTGGAGCTTGAGCGAACAAAAGGTGGCATGCAGTTTTTTCTTAAGCAAGCGATTACAGGAAACGGTTAATGATGAAAAATCTCGGGGAATATGGAAAGCCGGCTTCGTCCGGCACATCAAAAGAAGAGAAGATCAGGTTGATCGAAAAATACTCTTCGTTGGTGAAGATCACAGCCTATAGGTTGGCGGCACGCTTGCCATCCGATCATATGGTGGATGATCTGATTTCATGTGGAAACATAGGACTCCTTGAGGCAATCGAGTCCTTTAATCCGAGATTGATGATTAAGTTCGAGACCTTTGCAAAGTTCAGAATTCGAGGCGCTATGCTGGATGAAATGCGGCAGCGTGATTGGATACCCCGAAGCGTTCGGGCCAAGATGAGAGAAATGGATAATCTAAAAAAGGCATTGTCTTCAAAGCTATCAAAGATTCCTGATGACAAGGAAATGGCTGCGGCTCTCGAAATGAGCTTGGAAGAGTATTACGAAATGATTGTGTATATTCAACCTGCAGGAATGGTTTCGTACGATCAAATGCTTGGTGGCATGGGGGACGAGAAAAATCTTCTAGATTTCTTGGAGGACAAGTCCTCACCGCATCCAGACTTTGAGATACAAATTAAAGAACTTAAGAAAAGAATTATTGAGGCTCTTGAGCAGCTTGCACAGGATGAACAGATGGTTATGGCTCTCTACTATTATGAAGGCCTGACCTTAAAAGAGATTGCGGAAGTTTTAAAAGTAACAGAGTCAAGAGTTAGTCAAATTCACGCCAAGGCACTTCTTAAGCTGAACTGGCGATTAGATGCTTATCGCAATGACGTTGAAGATTTGAGTGCTGCAACTTTGGCTAAAGGTGATTGATAGTTAAGAGTTTTAATGGAGGTTTTATGTCAGCAAGTTATTTTTTAGATGTTGCTCATGCCGCTTGGAATGGAATTCTACAGAACTGGGTGATAGTTTTATTGTCTTTCTTTGTCATCGCGCAATGGATTGCGTTTCAGACACTCGTTGTTCACTATTACTTATTTCGAAAATCTCTTAGAAAACCCCGTCCTGACGGACTGAGGTTCAGTTCCATAGAAAAAACTTTGAGTTTTCAAGGTGAACAAATCGAAAAGACCTATGAAAAATTAGCCGAGCTTCGTGGGGAATTGTCCAAGTGGGCCTCGGAAGATTTAAAACGATCGCCAAATCAATATTTAAATTCGAATGTTTCTAAGCATACCAATAATTCTTCTGTTGAGAGCAGTCTTGTCAGTATGGGCGAACTTAATCTTAAGCGAAAAATCGAAGCGATCAAGGCTCAGGCCAGAAATTAAATCCATTCGACTTCGGTTATTAAATTAGAATTCTTTGGGGTCCTCGGACCCCCTTTTTTTGGCCGGCAAGACTTGCCGTGGAAGTCTGACACCTCTTTGCCGGGTAATTGACGATTAGTTGCTTTTTGTGCGGTGCATAGGCTCCCAAGTGTTTAAAATAATTCGATTTAATAATGCTGCGGCACGCAGGAATGGAGATTGCTACTAGGGGGCTATGGAGGAGGCCGTCTGTGTTTACAGCGCTTAGTGGAAAATCAGCAATTTTTAAGCAGATGCAGGTGATTGCTAATAATTTAGCGAACATGAATACCGCGGGTTTTAAAGCTGAGAAAATTCTATTTGAGAAAGCGCTTAAGCAGGAATCCGTGGTGGAGGGATCTCTTTCGAAAGAGATCGCAAGTCCTAACCAGCTTCGGCCTCATGATTTTGTCCAAATTCGTGGGAGTATTGCCGATCTTTCCCAAGGTGCGATTGAGACGACTCACAATCCCCTTGATGTTGCTGTTGATGGTGAGGGTATGTTTGTTATTCAAACGCCAGATGGTGAGCGTTATACCAGATCCGGTGAGTTCATTTTGAATCAAGAGGGAACATTAGTAACCCAGCAAGGTTTTTCCGTGATGGGTCAGGGCGGGGCGATAACTTTGGGCGGTGGACTGGCTGAGATTCGAGAAGATGGGCGCGTCTATTCGAATGGGGTTGAAGTCGGTCAGCTACGAATTGCGCAAGTTGAGGCCAAAGATTTAATTCGTGAAGCCGGTCAAAAATTCAAACTAGCCGAAGGCGCATCCGCGCAAGAGGTTGTGAATGTAAAAGTTAGAGGTGGCGCTGTGGAAAGTAGCAACGTCAATGCCGTTAAAGAACTTACGGATATGATCTTTGCGTCAAGATTATTTGAATCCATGGAGAAGGTAAACGACTCCAACACAAAGATGCAGCAGGCTCGAAACTCAGTATTTGGAAAGCCGAGTGCTTAAAATCAGGGGAATGAGGAGTTGATATGAAATCACTATTTGTCGCCGCAACTGGAATGGATGCTCAGCAGACGCGAATTGCGGTGATCTCAAACAATTTGGCAAATATTACGACCACAGGCTTTAAGGCCGGTCGGGCCATTTTTGAAGATTTATTATACGAAACGGTAAATGAGCCAGGGGCAGAAAGTTCTACAGGTGTGACACGACCGGCAGGATTACAAATTGGAAGTGGTGCCAAGATTGTGTCCACGCCGAGTATTTTTAACCAAGGGGTTTTGGAGCAGACAGGTCGAGAGTTTGATGTGGCCATCGAAGGTAACGGTTTCTTTCAGGTTCAACTTCCCAATAGTGAGATTGGTTATTCTCGGGGGGGGGCTTTGGCGGTTAATGCCGATGGGGAGCTCGTAACTCAGGCCGGTGATACGATTCTTCCGTCTGTTTCAGGATTAACGGGTGTAACAAATTTGGAAATTGGAGTGGATGGAACCGTATCTGGAATCCCTCAAGGTCAGACGGATGTAACACAGCTGGGAACGATCAATGTTTTCATTTTTCCAAACCCAGCGGGTTTGAAATCAATCGGCCGAAGTACTTATTTGTCAAATGCTGCTTCCGGGGAGTCTCAGCAGGTAACGCCAGGAACTCAAGGATCCGGAACGCTTCGTCAGGGTTTCCTTGAAGGTTCCAATGTTAACGTTGCTGAGGAATTGATTCGGATGGTCCTGGCGCAGCGCGCCTTTGAAATGAATTCAAAAGTCGTTAGGACATCGGACGAAATGATGAACGCCATGAATCAAATGAGATAGGGTAATGTTGGATAGATTATTTAAAATATTTCTTCTTGTTCTTGTTGTTCTGCCTCTTTGGTTGACCATAATTGCCATTGCCGACGAGACGACTCCGAGTGAGAGCGATTATCAGATCAATATTTGGAAAGAGCGCTTGAACAAAGAATTGTTAAATGTCTCGGATCCTAAAGTTCAGATCACCGAAATTCTGCCATCGGCCGAATTTTCTAAATTAACCCCAGATCTTTTGGAGAAATCCGTACGGATAGATCTTGCCCAGGTTAATATTCGAGGCGCCTCAAAATTAGGCCTTAAATATCTAGATCAAGAGGGTCGACTGGAGCAGTTAGTCTATCTTCCTGTTAAATTATTTGTTCAACGACAGGTGCCCGTGGCGGCAAGAGATTTATCACGAGGCGAAGTCGTAACGGTAAGTGACTACGAAATGAAATGGATGGATGCGAGTCTTTTGGCTTCAGGTGTGGCGAAAGAAAGCGAAGTTAGAGATAGCCAACTTCGAAGTCCGGTTGCAACGAACAAAGTTATCTATCGGAATAAGCTTCAGTCCGAGCGAATTGTTGCTAAAGGCGATCAGATTCAAATCAAAGTGGTCGGGCGGGGTGTCTCAGTAATCGCTTCGGGCATTGCTCAGGAAGCTGGTTCCGTAGGCGACACCATTAAAATTCTCAATACAGATTCCAAGCGGGAAATCTACGCGGTGGTATCAGGCCCGAAAATGGCAGAGGTGAGACTATGAAGATAGCTCTCGGAATAACCGCAGTTCTACTTTTATGTTCTTGTGCCGTGAATAAGCCTCACGAAGCGACTTACAACGAGCGAATGTTGGAATATCAAAAGATGCGCCTTGCCGCTGGTGAAGATATTTACGGAGAGAACGAAGCACAGACTACTTCGGATCCTGTTCAATCAAGCTTGTGGGCAAAGTCCGTAGGCAGTCCTTATATCATTCGAAATCAAAAGGCTCAAAAGATTGGAGACCTATTGACAATTGTTGTCGATGAAACTGCCGAAGCTAGTACGACAGCTAAAACAGATGCTAAGAAAGAAAGTAAATTGAGCGCAGGAGGAGGATTGTCGTTTGGTCAAGGTGCTCTGGAACAAGTTGGAAGCGTTTCGGGAACTTCAGATTACACAAATGAGCAAAAGGGTTCAGGAACTACCGATCGATCTGGAAAGTTTCAGGCCACCGTTCAGGCCGTTGTTGAAAGTGTTTTGCCTAACGGGACACTTTTTGTTCGAGGCCGCAAAAACATCATGATCAATAACGAAGATCAAGAAGTTGAGATTTCAGGTTTTGTGCGACCGGATGATATTAAAATAAACAATACGGTGATCTCATCCATGATGGCAGACGCCGAGATTCGCTATCTTGGAAAAGGTACGATATCGGACAAGCAAAGAGCGGGATGGGGCTCTCGTTTCTTAGATTGGGTTTGGCCGTTTTAATGAGGATTTAGAGTAAGCAGGGACGAATGAAAAGGAATTCAAACATAGGCATTCAAATCATTATCGGCCTCATTCTGTTTTTGGCCCTTACGATTGATAGCTTCGCGGATGTTCGATTGAAAGACATCTCGACGCTTCAAGGCGTTCGTCAGAACCAATTGATCGGCTATGGCCTTGTTGTTGGTCTTCAAGGCACAGGCGATGGAAGTTCCAATCAGTTCACGACCCAATCTCTTGCAACCATGATGAATAATCTTGGAGTGGGTATTGATCCCTCTCAAGTCAAAGTTAAGAATGTCGCGGGAGTAATTGTCACGGCTCAATTGCCGCCCTTCGCAAGAATGGGCTCGAAGATGGAAATATTAGTGTCGTCCCTCGGGGATGCGAAGAGTTTACAAGGTGGAACACTATTGCTGACTCCCTTGAAAGGTGCGGACGGAAAAGTGTATGCCGTCGCTCAGGGCCCCGTAACGATTGGTGGTTTTGCTGAGGAACAATCAGGTGCTAAGACCGCCAAGAATCATCCTACCGTAGGTAAGGTTCCGGGAGGCGCAACCATTGAGCGTGAGTTACCATTTGATTTTTCAAATGTTTCTAATCTTTCTTATTCACTTAATTCACCCGATTTTACGACAGCCAATCGTGTCGTACGCGCCATTAATCGATTGTTAGATGGAAAATTCGCTGTCGCTAAAGATTCGGGCACGATCAATATTGATATTCCACCAAAATATCGAAGTGATGTTGTTAAGCTGGTCTCGACCGTCGAGGCGGTAAAATTGCGTCCTGATATTAGTGCCAAGGTGGTTGTCAACGAACGTACGGGGACCGTCGTTGTTGGTGAGGATGTTAAAATTTCTACAGTTGCCGTAGCTCATGGCAGTCTTAGTATTACCATTCAACCCGAAACCGTTATCAGTCAGCCAGAGGCATTCTCGGATGGTGAGACGGTTGTAAGGGAACAAGCGCAGATCAGTGTTACAGAGGGCGAAGATAAGTTTGCTTTAATCCCTGGAGGCGTTTCGATTGGAGATTTGGTCAAAGCTTTGAATGCTATTGGCATTACACCTCGAGATTTGATTGCAGTGTTTCAGGCCATTCAGGCGGCGGGAGCCTTACAAGCGGAGCTAGAGATTATATGAGTGAGATTGCAAAAATGGGAATGGATGTTCCACAGTTAGAAGCACCCTCAAAGGCTATGCCCAAAATGGAGGGCAAAAAAGGCGAAGAGCTGATGAAGGCAGCCAAGCAGTTTGAGGCACTATTCACAAATATGGTGATGGAGCAGATGCGAGAGATGGTTCCAGATTCAGAAGTTTTTGGTGATTCTGGCAAGGTTAAGTTTTTTCAAGGCATGCTTGACGATGAGTACTCCAAGCTTAGTGCGTCGCGCAACGGAACTGGCTTGGCGCAGATGATCTATAAGCAAATGAGTCAGCGTTTTGTGGACGCAGAGTCCAAAGTTGAAGGGTCGTCGAAAGAGGATACGAAGTTGTGAAAATAGATGGCTTAAAACCTGGCAAGTCTTCGATTACGAAGAAGAGTGATAAGTCTAAGTCTGCTTCATCGAAGCGACCGGCAGCGGGTTCCGTGGCCGATCGCGCAACAGCCGCGGGAGCCAATTCTGGCAGCGGCGATGAGGTTAGTGTTGGCGCCTATTCCGAAGCGTTAGAAATGATTCGCGGTATGGTTGATCAAACTCCGGATGTTCGAATGGAAGAGGTTGACCGGATTGTTAATGAATTAAAGACTGGCCGATTTAAAATTGATTTTGAAAAAATTGCTGAAGGGTTTTTGAAAGAAGCGATCATGACTGAAATGGCAAAGAAAAAGTCTATGAGAGCAAAGTCTTAGGGAGAGGATGGATTGAAATGAGTCAAAGACGAGTCACTCAAACAAAACAGTCAGGTAACTCGATTCAAGAGCTTCGAGATGTTCTTCTTACGGAGATTGCTTTGTACGAACAATACGCCTCTCAATTGGAGGGCGATAGTCAACTTATGGCCGAGCTAAAAACAGATGATTTGGAATCCAGTAACAAGGCGAAGGCCACGATTCTATTGAAAATTCAAGCGGTGGAGCAAGCTCGACAGCAAGTAGTAAAAAGAATTGCCGAAGAGAAGGGCATTCAAGAAGAAAAAGTTAAGATCACCGACATTTGCGCAACGGTTGGTGAGACTGAATCCAGCATGTTAATGCAGTTGAGAGAAAAACTTCAGATGGCGATTCATCGCATTAGAAAAATGCAACAAGAAGCGGGTTACATCGTTCGGGCCTCTCTACAGTGGATCGATGGATCGATGTCCACGCTAAAGAATTTGCTGACACCGGTCGGAACCTATAACGCTTCCGGTCGCGTTGATCATCCAGGTAGTTTCGCCGGTCGAGTTGTGGAGAATAAAGCATGAGCGTAGGGGGCATTGGAAGTTTATTTGGCCGAGCTCTTGATGGACTGCGCACCAGTTCATCGGCGATGAACGTGACGTCCAACAATATCGCTAACGTCAACACACCTGGCTATGCCAGACAGATTTTTATTCAAGGAACCAGAGCGTCTTCAGGTAACGGCCTCTTGGGTGGCGGCGTTGTAGCTCTTGGGGTTACGAGCTTTATCGATCCTTTCGTGGAAAGACAGTTGGTCAACGAAAGATCCGAGCTTGGCACTTATGATGGCAGACGGCTGATAGCTTCGAATATTGAGAACCTGCTTTACGAGAAAGATAAAGAAGGTGTTGGCTCGGCGATCACGGCTTTTTTCAACTCCTGGAGTGAACTGAGTCAAGATGCTTCCAGTGGAGCTTTGCGATCGAACGTTCGAGAAAACGGGCGACTCTTGGCGGATCGCTTAAATTCAACACATACCCAGCTTCTGAACATGAGACGTAACTTGTCAGGAAGTATTGGGACAAGAGTGACTACCGTAAATAGTCTTACAGAGCAGATCGCTTCAATTAATGATTCCATTAGAAGCGCGTCGGATGAGACGGCAAAATTGGAACTTAAGTCCGAGAGAAACGTTGTACTCCAAAAACTCGCTGATGAAGTTGGTATCAATTATTTTGAAGCGGCCGATGAAACTTTAACGATTCAACTTGTTGGGACAGGATTACCTTTGGTTCGATCGAACTCATCGGCCGTACTTTCCGTCTCGGATGATTTGAGCGTCGGGGGCACGCTTACCATAAATTCTACTATCGCGGGAGGTAGTTCTAGCTCAACGGTTGATGTCACAAGTTATGTGAGTTCGGGAGCGCTTGGTGGTAGCTTGCACGACCGGAATGTAACACTTAATGACTCGATCGATGATCTTAATCAACTTGCCTATAACCTCGTGACGGAAGTGAATGCGATACACTCAACCGGTTACGGACTTGATGGCGTTGACGGGCGCAATTTCTTTGCGCCTTTAGCGGGAAGTGATAATGCCGCCGCTTTGATTGCTGTAGATGCGGGTATCCTAAATGATTTGGATAATATCGCTGCCGCTGAAGAAGATCCGGCGATTTCTGGCGTCGGTGACAACCGAATTGCCAAGCAGTTGGTAGACCTCTCGAACGCTCTAACCATGGAGGGTGGAAGTTCAACCTTCTCTCAGTATTATTCGACGATGGTTAGCGATGCGGGAATTTCTGCAGGTCAAATCAATCAAAGAGTGGCAGCACAGGAAATTTTGGTATCTAAGTTGCAACAGCAACGAGACAACGTCTCGGGCGTCAACTTAGATGAAGAAGCGGCGGACTTGCTTAAATATCAACGGGCCTTTGAAGGCTCCGCTCGTGTCATGTCCGTGGCAAACGATATGTTGGATACATTATTGCAGTTATAATTTATGACGTTTTTTAGAGTATCATCAAACACTGCCTTTAGTAACTTCCGGAGCCTTCTGGGGCGCCAGAATCAGGAATTGCTACGCCTTTCGGAGCAAGTCTCGAGTGGAAAGAGAATCAACCGGCCTTCCGATGATCCGAATGCGGTTAATATTTTGAAAGGCCTTAAAAATAGCCAATCTAAGATTGATCAATACCTTCGCAATATTCAAGTGGCGGATAGGAGCTGGCAACAGATTGAGTCTTCCATACGAGATTCACATGCCTTAATCGTTCGTGCTAAAGAACTGGCGCTTCAAGGTAATAACGGGACCTTGGGAGATCCCGAGCGAGAAGCTTTGGCAGTTGAAGTTAGTGAGCTTTCCAAGCAGCTGTTAAGCATTAGTAATACAAATATTAATGGCGAATATATATTTGGCGGATTCAAAACCGATGCCAAGCCGGTTGCTCTCGACCCGGCTTTTCCGAATGCGACTCCGGCCGCGACGTATTCGGGGAGTAATCAATTCAAATCTCTCGAGATTGAGGAGGGTTCTCAGATTGAAATTCAGGAGAGGATCGACGATCTCTTCGTAGGGACCGGCGCTCCAGATGATCAACCCTTGTTTCAGTCTATGGCGAAGCTCGAGGCGGCGCTTCGCAGCAATAATGTAGACGATGATGATCCCAATAGTGTTGGGCAGGCGATGGAAGATTTAGACGCAGGCCTTCGAGCTTTGCAGCAAAGAATGGCTGAAATTGGTGGAAAATCGAATCGGATTTGGAATACGCGAGATCGATTAGAGAATCAGAAAGTTTTAAACGATGAATTTATTGAGCAGCTGGAATCCGTTGACGCGGCTGAAGCAATTTTTGAAATGAATCGAGCTCAGATCGCGCTTCAGGCGACGGTGAGTGCGGCGGGTGCTGTATTAAATCAACCTTCATTGATGGATTTTATACGTTAACCGGGACGATAATTAGGGAGAGAGGGATTAATGCTGGTTTTAACTAGACGATTAGGGGAGTCAATCTGGATCAACGACGACATACGAATCGTGATCCAAAGTATTCGGGGCAATCAGGTGCGAGTCGGAATTGCGGCACCAAAGGAGATGGTCGTGCATCGCGAGGAGATCTACCAAAAAATTCACCAAGAGAACAAAGAGGCGGTGAGTTCAGATAGCTCGGAAATGAAAACAGTTCGCGACCTTTTTCGAGAGATGAAGGTAGCAGAAAGTTCGAGCCAAAAGCTCGAAAATTAATAGGGA